>NZ_WKDV01000029.1:0-89135 GCF_021605825.1 Pseudomonas sp. PA-6-3C | reverse complement strand
TGGTCTGTTCGACGTCTATTTCTGCCATCACTTTTTGCGAACAATCGACATTAGTAAGCCTGATTATGGTCAATAATGTGTCCACCATGTCCCCGCACATGTGTCAACCATGTGTCCGGTCCGTACAGGGCGTTTGCCAAAAGTGACCCGCTGTAAGAGCGGAACCATAAGCCGCCGTTACCCGAATAACGGATATGTACACCGACAAACCGCCATCGCAGGCTACCCAGCTCCCACACTTAAAACACCCAAACCCTCAGATCAACGCAACGCCCGCCGCAGTACCTTACCCACTGTAGTCTTGGGCAACTCAACACTGCGAAACTCCACATACTTGGGCACCTTGTACCCCGTAAGATACTCCCGGCAATGGGCCAGAATCTGCTCCTGGGTCAAGCTCGGGTCCTTGCGCACCACGATGATCTTGACCTTCTCCCCCGTCACCGGATCCTCCACACCAATCGCCGCCACCTCCCCCACACCGGGATGCAACGCCACCACGTCTTCAATCTCATTGGGATACACGTTAAACCCCGAAACCAGGATCATGTCTTTCTTGCGATCCACCAGACGAATATACCCACGCTCATCCATCACCCCAATGTCCCCGGTGGACAACCAGCCCTCGGTATCCAGCACTTCAGCCGTTTCCTTGGGCCGCTTCCAGTACCCCTGCATCACCTGCGGGCCACGCACTTGCAGTTCACCTTGTTCACCAATGTCCGCCAGCTCGCCGTCCTCACGCATAAACCGCACCCAGGTCGACGGCAACGGCACACCGATGCTGCCGGTGAATTCCATCTCACGCATGCGAGCAATGTTGATCGGGCTGATGCTCACCACCGGCGAGCACTCGGTCAGCCCATAACCTTCAATAATCGGCAACCCAGTGACCTCCTTCCAGCGCTTGGCCACCGCCGTGTGCGTGGCCATGCCGCCAGCAATCACCATGCGCAGGTCAGAGAAATCCCGCGCACAGAACTCTTTGTTTTCGAGCAAGCCGTTAAACAAGGTGTTGACCCCGGCAATGCCGTTGAAACGCTCCTTGCGCAAGATCATCTGCACCCGTTTCACATCCCGTGGGTTGGCAATCAGGATGTTGCGCCCGCCCAGGCACATGAACATCAGGCAATTCACCGTCAGCGAAAAGATGTGGTACAGCGGCAACAAGGTCACGTTGGTTTCCTGCTGGTCCTGGTCCAACTGGTCACCAACCCAGGCCTTGGCCTGCAGCAAATTGGCGATGATATTGCGATGGCTGAGCATCACGCCCTTGGCGTCCCCCGTGGTGCCGCCGGTGTATTGCAAAAACGCCAGCTCATCGAGGTGCATCGCCACCGGAAAATGGTTCAGCGCCCGTCCCTGTTTCAACACGTTGTTGAAGCGCACCGCGCCGGGCAGGTGAAATTTTGGCACCTGTTTTTGCACGCGACGCAGGATGAAGTTCATCGCCGCGCCCTTGAAGGTGCCGAGCAGATCGCCAATGGCCGCCACCACCACGCGTTTGACACGGCTGCCCTGCGCGACTTTTTCAAAGGTGTGGGCGAAGTTTTCAAAAATCACCAGGGTTTCGGCTTCGCTGTCCTTGAGCAAATGCTTGAGCTCATGGGAGGTGTACAACGGGTTGACGTTGACCACCACCGCACCGGTCAGGATCGTGCCCAGCAGGCAGATCGGGTACTGCAGGCAGTTGGGCATCATCAGCGCCACCCGGTCGCCCTTTTTCACGCCTTGGCCCTGTAGCCACGCGGCAAACGCCTGGCCTTGCACCTGCCAGTCGGCATAGGTCATTTCGGTGCCGATGCTGACGTAGGCGACCCGCTCGCGGAATTTTTCCAGGTGCTCCAGGAACACCTCGCGCAGCGACGGGTAGGCCTCGATACCGGCCTCGATGTCCGCCGGCACGCCCGGCAAGTAGGCGTTCAACCAGACCCGTTCGGTGTGTTCCTGGCTTACAGCGTTCATGGCAGTCTCCTTATTGTTGTTTTTGATCAGGCTATTTTTCGACGATGGCGGTGATGCCCAGCCCGCCTGCTGCACAAATCGAAATCAGGCCGCGCCCACCACCGTTCTCATGGATGGTTTTGGCCAGCGCCGCCAGTTGCCGGCCACCGGTGGCGGCAAACGGATGGCCACAGCCCAGGGAGCCGCCATTGACGTTCATCTTGCTGCGATCGATGGCGCCCAGTGGCGCCTCCAAGCCTAGACTCTCGCGGCAATACTCGGGGTCTTCCCACGCCTTGAGCGTGCACAGCACCTGGGCGGCAAAGGCTTCGTGAATTTCAAAAAAGTCAAAGTCGGCAAACCCCAGGCCCTCACGCTTGAGCATGCGTGGCACGGCATATGCCGGGGCCATCAACAAGCCTTCGGTGCCGTCGACAAAGTTCACCGCAGCGGTTTCGCCGGTACGCAGGTAAGCAAGCACCGGCAAACCCTGTTCGGCAGCCCAGGCTTCGCTGGCCAGCAAGACCACTGAGGCGCCATCGGTCAGCGGTGTGGAGTTACCCGCCGTGAGCGTGCCGTTTTGGCGGTCGTAAGCCGCAGACAGGCCCGCGAGCTTCTCCAGGCTGGCATCGGCACGCAGGTTGTTGTCACGCGCCAGCCCGCGATAGGGGCTGATCAGGTCATCGAAAAAACCGCGTTTATAGGCCGCATCCAGGCGCTGGTGACTGGTGAGGGTCAGCTCATCCTGGGCCAGCCGTTTGATCTGCCAGCGCCTGGCCATTTCTTCGCAGTGCTCGCCCATGGACAAACCGGTACGCGGCTCGCCATTGCGCGGCAGCAGCGGTTTGAAAAACATCGACGGGCGCACCTTCAGCAGGGTCTTCAACTTGGCGCCCATGCCCTTGGCGCGATTGGCCGCCAGCAAGGTGTGGCGCAGCGATTCGTTGATGCCGACGGGCGCATCGGAGGTGGTGTCGGCGCCACCGGCGATGCCCACTTCGATCTGGCCGAGCGCGATCTTGTTGGCGACCAGCAAGGCCGCTTCCAGGCCAGTGCCGCAGGCTTGTTGTACATCGTAAGCGGGCGTTTTGGGCGACAACGTGGTGGACAGCAACGCCTCACGCGCCAGGTTGAAATCCCGCGAATGCTTGATCACCGCGCCCGCAGCAAACTCACCCAGGCGCTGGCCGTGCAGGTGATAGCGCTCCACCAGGCCTTGCAGGGCAGCCACCAGCAGGTCCTGATTGCTGTCGTGGGCATACACGGTGTTGGAACGGGCAAACGGGATACGGTTGCCGCCGATAATCGCCACACGACGGGTCGGGGCCGGGTTGAAACTGTAGTCACTCATTGATGGCTCTCGTTCCAAATGAATAGCCCACGCATATGCGGTTTATCACCGGCAACATTGCGCACTTCAAACTCACGGCGCGGCCCGGTCACCGGGCGGCTCCATTGCGCGACCTGGCCGGGCAGGAAGATCGGCAGCTTGAAGTCGCAATGCGCTTGCGCCTGATCCAGCCCGCCCGGCGGTTGTTGCGCCGCCAGTGCGCGGCCCAGGGTCCACATGCCATGGGCGATGGCGCGGCGAAAGCCGAAGATCCTGGCGCCAATCACCGAGGTGTGAATCGGGTTGAAATCCCCCGAGACCTTGGCAAACCGGCGCCCCAGGTCGGCCGGCAGCATCCAGCGCTGGGTGCGCAACAGGCCGTCTTCCTGCAAGGGCAGCGCGTCGTCCCAGGGTTCGCCGAGCGGGTCTTTGACGTCGCGGCGCAGGTACAGGCTGTCGCTTTCCCACACCAACGTATCCGCCGCAAAGGCGCGGGTGGCGATGCTCAGCGCCTGGCCCTTGGGGTGCGCCACCCAGCGCTCGCAGTACACTTCCAGGCGCAGCGCCTGGCCTTCGCGCAAACGCTGGTGCTGTCGAATGCGATTGGCCAGGTGCACCATGCCACTGGCCGGGTACGGAAAGCTCGGCCGGGTCAGCAGCATCAAATGCAGTGGGAACGCCAGCACATGCGGATAGGACAGCGGCACGCCCTGCTCACGGCGAAAACCGCAGGCGCGGCCATAGGCGGCGATGCCAGTTGCGCTCAGCTCCACCGCCGAGCGCACCAGGCGCGCGGTGGGCAGCGGCGGCGGCCCGTCAAGCTTGGGTTTGCGCAGTGCGCGCACGCCGTCCAGCAACAGCTGGGTGCGCGACGGTGGCGGGTCGATGATCTGCGTCACATAGTCCATGGTTCAGGCTCCCAGCAGGCTTTGGCCGCACACCCGTACCACCTGGCCATTGACCCCGCCGGACGCCGGGTGCGCCAGCCAGGCGATGGTCTCGGCCACATCGATCGGCTGCCCGCCCTGGGACAGTGAGTTCATGCGCCGCCCGGCCTCACGGATCATCAGCGGGATTTTCGCGGTCATCTGGGTTTCGATAAACCCCGGCGCCACCGCATTCACCGTGACTTGCAGAGCGGCCGCCTGGGGTGCCAGGCCCTCCACCAGGCCAATCACGCCCGCCTTGGAGGTGGCGTAGTTGCTTTGCCCGAGGTTGCCAGCGATACCGGAAATCGACGACACGCACACAATCCGCCCGCCAGGGTTCAAGCCTCGCCCCTCCAACAGTGCGCTGCTGAGCTGCAACGGCGCTTCGAGGTTGACCGCCAGCACACTGCGCCAGGCGGCTTCGGTCATCTTGGCGATGGTTTTGTCGCGGGTGATCCCGGCGTTGTGCACCACCACGTCGAATGCGCCGTATTGGCTGACATGCGCCTGCAACAGCGCGGCCGCATCGGCTGCGGTGATGTCCAGCGGCAAGGCCGAGCCGTTCACACTGTCGGCGGCTTGAAGCAGCGCCGCCTGGGCCTGGGGCACGTCCACGCACACCACATGGGCGCCGTCGCGGGCCAGCACCTGGGCAATCGCCAGGCCGATACCACGTGAGGCGCCGGTGACCAGGGCACGGCGACCGGTGAAGGGCTTGTCCCAGTTCACCGTACCCTGGGCGTCCACGGGTTTTTCCAGGCGCACCACCTGGCCCGACACATAGGCCGAGCGGCGCGATAAAAAGAACCGCAGGCTGCTGTCCAGTGCGTCTTCGGCGCCCGGCGCCACGTAGATCAATTGCACCGTAATTGCACGGCGCAATTCCTTGGCCAGCGAGCGCACCAGCCCTTCAAGGGCACGCTGGGCGATGGCCTGGGGCAAGTCCTGGCAATGCTCCGGCGCCGTGCCGAGCACTACCACGCGGCCGTGCTGGCCGAGGCGCTTGGCATTGGCGTGGAAGAACAGGTAGAGCTCGTCGAGTTGTTGCAGGTCGAGCACGGCCGTGGCGTCGAACACCGCGCCCTGCACCTTGACCGTGGACGGTGCCTTGAGGGTTGCCGGCATGGCGGCGACGGTATCGGTGTCTTTGAAGAGCTGTTGCACCTGCGCACCGAGGCGCCCTGCCCCGGCGACGATCACCGGGTTGGCAAGGCCTTGCTGGTCGCTGCGGTGGCGTTGCAAGGGCAAGGGTTGCGGCAGGCCGATTGCCTGGGCCAGCCGCCGGCCCCAAGGGGAATTGACGAAGGATAGGTAGCTGTCACTCATAAAACATTCTTTCCCTGTAAACCCGATCCAGTGTGGGAGCTGGCTTGCTGTGGCGAGGGAGCTTGCTCCCGTTCGACAGCGTAGCTGGAGCCCGCTTTTGGGGGCGCTTCGCACCCCAGCGCAAGCAAGCTTGCTCGCCACAGCAAGCCAGCTCCCACACTGACCGTGTTAACTAACTGAGGCGTTTTCGCTTTGGCTGCTGCGGCGTTTGGTCGTCGGCTCCAAGGCTTGCTTGCGCTGCTGCAAAGCCTCCAGCAAGCCAAAATCCTGCGGGAAGTCGTCAACCTGAATACCGTGGTCGGCATATTCCACGTAACGCCCGAGCAAGCTGTCTTCCTCATCACTGATCAAGTCCAGCGCCCGCGCCTTGACCCGCCAGGCGGTAAAGGCGGTGGCGGAAATCGGCATCGGTTCGATCAGGCCTTGCTTGATCGCGGGCTTGAGCCGCGCCTCGATCAGCTCCACCTGCGGCAACAGCCGGAAGCCCAATTCGCCATAGGCGAGCTTGTCGATTTCCGGGCGCGGAATGTAGGAATTGGCCAGCAAGCGGTCGCGGGTTTCGCCGGGGGTTTGCACCACATCGGCCACCTGGGCCAGCAGGCGGTCCGAGGGTTTGTGCTGGGGAATACCGAACGGGAAACTCAAGGCACGCACCACAGCTGCCGCCGGTTTCGACGGGTAGTTGTCGAGTACTTCGGCAAGGGCTTCATGGGCGCGCAGCAACGCGTCCTGGGCCGACCAGTGCACCAGCGGCAAGTCGGCCTGGGGCCGCCCGTCGTCCTCAAAACGCTTGAGCACGCAGGACAAGATGTACAGCTGCGACAGAATATCGCCCAGGCGCCCGGTGATACTTTCCTTGCGCTTGAGCGCACCGCCGAGCACACCCATGGACACATCCGAGATCAATGCCAGCACCACCGACAGCCGATTGGCCTGGCGGTAGTAGGACGCCAGCGCCGGGTCGGTCTTGGCCGGTGCGGCAAGCAGCCGCCCGCCTGTCAGCGAATGCACCGCAGCGCGCACGGTATTGGCCAACACGAAACTCAGGTGGCCGAACATCGCGCTGTCGAAGGCTTCCAGGGCTTTGCGTCGATCCGGGTTGTGCGCCGCTTCCATCTCGCGGAACACATACGGATGGCAACGAATCAGCCCCTGGCCAAAGATGATCAGGCAGCGGGTCATGATGTTCGCGCCTTCCACGGTGATCGCAATCGGGCTTTGCTGGTAAGCGCGAGCCAGGAAATTGTTTGGCCCCATGCAGATGCCTTTGCCGGCCACGATGTCCATGCCGTCGTTGACGATCATCCGCGCGCGCTCGGTGACGTGGTACTTGGCAATCGCCGAGATCACCGAGGGCTTTTCACCGGCATCCAAAGACGCCACCGAGACCTTGCGCACTGCATCGCAGGCATACAAATGCCCGGCCATGCGCGCCAAGGGCGCCTGTACGCCTTCGAACTTGCCGATGGGCAGGCCGAACTGCTTGCGCATCGCCGCATAAGCCGTGGTGCCACGTACCGCGACCTTGCCCAGGCCGACGTTGGCCGACGGCAGCGAAATGGCGCGCCCGGCTGCCAGGCATTCCATCAGCATGCGCCAGCCATTGCCGACCTGTTCGCGGCCGCCGATCACCCATTCCAGCGGAATGAACACATCCTTGCCGGTGGTCGGCCCGTTCTGGAACACCGCGTTCAGCGGCCAATGCCGACGACCGCTGTTCACGCCCGGGTGGGAGGTGGGGATCAACGCACAGGTAATGCCCAGCGAACCAGCCTTGCCGAGCAAGCCATCCGGGTCTTCGGCACGAAACGCCAGGCCCAGCACCGTGGCAATCGGGCCGAGGGTGATGTAGCGCTTGTCCCAGGTCACTTTGAAACCCAGCACTTCCTCGCCCTCATGCACGCCTTTGCAGACGATGCCCAGGTCTGGAATCGCCCCGGCATCGGAACCGGCATACGGGCTGGTGAGGGCAAAGCACGGGATGTCTTCGCCGCGTGCCAGGCGCGGCAAATAGTAATTGCGCTGCGCATCGGTGCCGTAATGCAGCAGCAATTCAGCCGGGCCAAGGGAGTTGGGCACCATCACCGAAATCGCCGCGGCCGAGCAACGCGTCGACAGCTTCATCACCACCTGCGAATGCGCATAGTGGGAGAAGCCTTTGCCGCCGTACTGCTTGGGAATGATCATGCCCAGGAACCCGGCGTCCTTGGTGTACTGCCAGCCTTCGGGGGACATGTCCTGCCAGACCTGGGTGGTTTCCCAGTCGTTGGCGATGTCGCAGAGGGTTTCCACTTCGTTATCGAGAAACGCCTGCTCTTCGGCGCTCAGGCTGGCAGGCGCGGCTTGCAGCAAGCGCTGCCAGTTGGGCTTGCCGCTGAACAGCTCGGCGTCCCACCACACGGTGCCGGACTCGATGGCCGCGCGCTCGGTGTCAGACATCGCCGGCATGATCGTGCGAAACAGGCCCAGGGCCTTGCTGGTCAGCAGCGTGCGGCGCAGCGGCTTGATCGTCATCAGCACGGCGGGCAGTACCACCAGAATGGCCGCGACGCTGGCGCCAAAGCCTGCGACCCCATTGAACAGATAACCAAGCGCCAGCCAGACCAGGCCGACGCCCAGCCACAGGGCAGCAGCGGCTTGTCGATAGGCCAGGGCAATCGCGGCGGCGACACCCAACAATAACCAGATAACCATGGGGATACCTCTACTCAATTCAGGGTATGGCATGCGCGTCGCTCGTTCGGGATGAACGAGGGCGTAAAACCACACTACAAACTTGAAAGGACATATTCAAATTTTGTTTTGAAATTTTTATTTAATGCTTTGACGAAAAAAATAGGCTGATCGAGTCAGCCAGTTTCTGCATTGGGAAAACATTAAAACCAGGACATTTGCAGCACGGGTGTGAAGCGCCAGAAAGATGCGCTGACTGACCACTTCACACCTGAGCACGCACAGATTGTGGGTTAGAACTTATAAGTGGCCGACAGGCTTACCACCTCCCCTTTGCTGTCCACCTTTCCATCCAGGCGCGCAGCCCCAAGGCGATCTTCGTTGACGGTCTTGAGCTTGACCTCCTGTACAAACTGCCGCGAGTAGGCGCCGTCAACACTCAAGCCTGGAACCGCTTTGATGTTGTAGCCAAAACCCAACGAGGCGAAATAACGATCACCGTCAGGAATGCGCGGGTCACGCGTGGAGTCACGGGTAGGCGTCTGATCATAGGCAACACCGGCACGCAGGATGAAATCGTCAGTGAGCTTATAGTCGCCGCCCAGCGAGTACATCATCACGTCTTTGTACTTGTAAGGAATCGACACAATGGTATTGCCGTCAGACTTCAACGTCAGGGCCTTGAAGGACGACCACTGGGTCCACAAGGCACTGGCGCCCAGGGTGAAGCGGTCATTGAACACGTGTACCCAGTCGATGGCAGCAGTCGCCGGGATGTCCAGTTGCGTGCTGGCGTTGGCACCGTCCGGGAACAGTTTCAAGCCTGGGTAAGCGCGCTCAACCAGCGTCAAGCCGTCGCCGCCTACGTCAGTCATCAGTAACCGACTTCCTGGGTCGGCATTGAATTTGTACTTGCCCTCCAGCTTGTTCTTGATTTTGGCGTGGTAGTTGAAGCCAACGGTATCCTGGTCGGTGGGTTTCCACGCCATGCCGCCAAACCAGCCCACAGACGTATTATCGACCTTGACCCGAATCAGCGATTGGCCCACTCCGGATGGAAAGGGAATACCAAAGCCGCCCAGCCCCGGTGAAACTGCCGCTGCTGCGTACAAGTCGACGTTCTGGCTGACAAACCCACTCGTATGCTGAACGATGGCGCCGCCACCGATAGAGAACTGGTCGTTAACTTTGAAGGACAGCGAACCGGTCAGTCCCACGGTTTCGATTTTGGTGTCTACGGCAAAATCGCGGCCTTTCCAATCCGGGTCCCAGGTCGACTTCATCCCCTGGGGCACCACCTGGCTTAGACCAACACTGAAACGATCGTTAATGGGTATCACCAGGAACCCGGTCGGCAGCCAAGCGGTGAACCCGCCTTCGCCACCATCACCCGTACGCGGCGTAGAGGTAACGCCACCAAACTCGTCCAATACCCCTACAGAAGCTGGGTCGCCTTTGTAATCAGTGGCATTGCCTTTGAACTTAATATTGACGCGCGCATAAATGACGTTTTGCTGCGCGATAGTTTGATCGATAAACGCCATGGCAGCCGGGTTGTTGTACGCCGAGGACGGGTCGTCCTTGAACAACGAACCACCACCGAACGCACGACCCCAACCTTGGGCACCAAATGTAGGAGTCGAGAAGCCACCGGCCTGCACCGAACCGCCCGCGACCATGAGACCGCCCAACAATGCCAGGCCGATAAACGTCTGGGCCGGTTGTTTCTTATTATTCATGCTCCACTCCTTATTATTTTTATCCACCACGGCCGGGCCTACCGTCCCTGGTTTTCCTCAACAGGTGCCCCGAGAGGGGCACCTGCATTTCAACGTGTGATCATCACGTCCAACGCGTTGCTATCAAGGATTTACAGTGAGTGCTGGGCTTGGAGCGGCGTTCAGAGCAGTGATTTTGCAGCTGCCGACCGTTTGAGCAGATGGAACGGTGATGGCGTGGGTGTTGTTGTTGTAGAGCACGTTGATAGTGACTGGGCCACTGGCGCAGTTGCTGACAATCTTGAAGTTGACGCCGGACACGGTACCCGCATACACACCTGCACCGGTGCTCGTGGAGGTTGGCGTCAAGGTCCAAGGCAGACCCAACAGCACCGGCACGCCACAGAGTGGGTTGGCACCACTGACAGTCGCGCCCGTAATAGCAGCGGCGGAACCGTCGGCGGCCACACTACCGGTGAACACGATATTGCAGGAAACAGGCGCACCGAACGACGCTGGCGACGACACCGCAATGGTCCCGGCAGGCGTGGAAAAGCCCGTGCCTGCAGGAGAAATAGTGGCTGCACTCGCCATGGAAGCAGCACCCATGCAAACAGCCAGAGCAGTCAACGACACGAGAGTTTTCAAGCTTTTCATTGTTTTTCCTCACATGTTATGGCGAGTCAGTTCGCCAGGGGTAATGGCCATGATCGAGAGGTCACGGTGAAACTGCAGAACTTCCCTTTCCAGCCAAATTTCATTACCTATACCGCTACAGTTTTAGAATTCGTTTATTCGACCACTTTGAAAGTTGGCGGCATCTTGATCGACACCGTCTTGATCTTGCAGTCTTCGCCAATCGGCACATTGGCGGCTTCCAACTTGCCGGTGGCGTTATCCCAAGTACCGTCGGCGGTCGACGGGCCGCACTTGCCGCCTAAACCGAAGGCATGCACATCCACGCTGATGTTCGACATCGAGCCGCTTTTAGTGTCTTTGGCAATCAATACCCACGGCAAGTTGATGGCCTCGACGCGGCTGCATTTCAGGCCGCCGTCGAATTCAACTTTATCGACATTCACCGACGCCCCATTGGCCGCGACCTTGCCGGCCACTTTGATGGTGCAGTCGGCGCTGATCAACGCACCCTTGGAAAAGCTGATCGGGCCTTGGGCCGTAAAGGCGCTGCCGGCCGGCTCGATCCGCGCAGCCTGGGCTTGTTGGTAAACCATCAGGCCCAGTGCGGCCAGAATGACATGGGCGGTAAAGGTGGCAGGGCTTTGCATGGTGTACGTCCTTCCCTTGAAATTATTGTTGTAGGGTCAAACCACTGACTTGCACTAAAACCGATGAATCCTGGGCGATGAAGGCCTGCGCGGTACACAGACCCCGAGTTCAACCACACAGGCGTTAGTTCAGATTAAAACGGCGTCGCGCTGTTGCTGTACTTCTCCAGATACTTCAACCGCTGTGAGGGTTGAAGATTGGTCAGGGTGATATCCCCGGCATAGTGGTTCAAGACACGGTGGTCCATGCGACGTCGCCACAAGTACGGCACATAGGCCCAGACAATCATGCTGGCGTAACCGTAAGGCAGTTGCGGTGATTCATCAAAGTGGCGCAACGACTGGTAACTGCGGGTCGGGTTGGCATGGTGATCGGAGTGGCGCTGAAGTTGGAACAGAAAGATATTGGTGACAATCCGATTACTGTTCCACGAATGCCGAGGCGAACAACGCTCATAACGACCGTTGGGCAACTTCTGGCGTTTAAGCCCGTAGTGCTCGACATAATTGACCACTTCCAGCAACGAGAACCCGTAGATGCCCTGGATGATCAGGAACGGAATTACCGCCGCGCCCAACCAGGCAATCATCGCGCCCCACAACACCAGGCTGTACATCCAGGCGCTGAGCACCGCGTTCTTCCAGTGCAAGGCCGGCAGGCCGAGTTTGCGCAGGCGTTCGCGCTCCAGGTTCCAGGCTGACACGGCGCTGAACCACACCGAGCGCGGCAGGAACGCCCAGAAACTCTCACCGAGGCGCGAGCTGGCCGGGTCTTCCGGGGTGGCGACGCGTACATGGTGGCCACGGTTGTGTTCGGTGTAGAAGTGCCCGTAGAAGGTCGGCGCCAGGGTCACTTTAGCCAGGAACACTTCCAGCGGCTTGGGCTTGTGCCCCAGTTCGTGAGCGGTGTTGATGGCAATGCCGGTGGCAGCACCGGTGGACATCGCCATGCCCAGGTAAGTGAACCAGCTGACCGCACCGTGCAACTCAGTACGCGCGGTAATGAAGGCGGCGGTTTTGGCCAGCCAGCTCGACGGGTCCAGGTGGGCGGTGGCGTTCAGCAGACCGCCGCTGATGATCCAGTCGATGCCGCCGGCGGCGAGCCAGCCGGTGATCACCACCGACGAGATGACGAACAGCACACCGGTGTAGACGATCCAGCGGTAGTAGCTTTGGGATTCGAGGTGGTTGACGGCGGATTCGGGTGGGTTGCTGACGTCTTCACCGAGCAGGCCGTCGATCAGCGGGATAAGGCCGAAGATCACCAGCACACCGACCCACCACAGTTGCTGTACGCCGGTGGTAATTGCCAGGGCGCCGGACAGCAAGGGGGTTGCCAGTGGCATGATGCCGAGCCACCAGAGGTGACGCTTGCCGTCTGTCCAGACGGTTGGGCTTGCCATAGTCTGATTCATGGCAGCCTCCGAACCAGGCAGGTTGGGTATGCGATAAAAGGCGTTTTTTTCATTATTTTATTCGCTCTTAGGCATTTCAAAAACTGTTTCAAATTACACATTGAAATAATTTTTTAAAATTAATAGCGCGGAATCGTTAGGTCGTCAACTAGTTTCTCGAAGGCTTTTTAACGTGACCGGGCAGTCTCTTTTTCAGCCGTTTGGTCAGGTGTCTAAAGCAGGCATCGACGCCGTTGAACCGCGAGTCGGATTGCACAATCATTTACCCAACTACTTACCCACCAAGGCCAATGGCCGTTGCGCAAGCGGGTCGTTTTGCGGCGGTTTGACGCGCTTGGCAATCTGCTCCACCACCGCCACCACACGCTCTGTGGCGGTGATCGGCAGCATATGGCCCCTGCCCTCCACCACTTGCAGCTTCAGCCCCGGCACCTTGCTGGCCAGGGCCTGGCCGTGCTTCTGGAAGTCCAGCACCTTGTCGCGCGCGCCATAGATCAGGCCGATGGGCAAGGTCAGTTGCGGGTAGCGCTTGACCATGTCCGGCAGGTGATCGTTGACTGTGTTGATCTCGGTGGAGGCGGCGTAGAAGTTGTCCGGGCGCATCCCCAGCAGCCCGCCGCCACGGGTGGCGAAGTCCGGTGGCGCGGTATCGGGGGCGAACACGCCCTTGACCACCGAACCTTTGGTCAAAAGCCCCACGGGCAGGGTCAGGGTGTGCGACACCCAACGACGCAACCAGGCCGGGCGTACGGCCAGTGACAGGAACACCAGCGGCAACAGGCGCTGCGGGTGGGTCAGCGGCGCAACCAGGACCAGGCCGGATACCGCATGCGGATGATCAAGCGCCAAGGCCAGGGCAATCGCACCGCCAAGGGAGTGCCCCAGCACCAGCGGTTTATCCAGGTCGAGGGTCTTGATAAACGCAGCAATCTGCCGGGCCTGGGCCGGCAGATCTGCCGCCGTGTGTGCGCCACGGCTGGAATAGCCGGAGCCCGGACGGTCCAGCGTAATCACCCGAAAGCGTTCACGTAATTGCCCGGACAACGCATAGGTGAGGTTGCGACTGCTGCCCATCAGCCCGTGAATCATCACCAGCGGTGGGCCTTTACCTTCTTCGACATAGTGAAAGCGCTCGCCATCGACCTCGACGAAACGCCCGTTGATCGGAACGGTGGTTTCTATACGCCGTGTCATCCAGGCACTCAAGCCCCACAGCAGCGCACTGGCGCCCACCAACACACCCGCAGCAACAACCCATTCAACCGCCATAGCTCGGTCCTCTGCTTCCCTGCTGCTGCTCCCTGACCGGTATTGGTCAAGGCCTCAGCCACCGTCCACACCCTGGACCCGGACTTGCTGCATAGCGTGCGCGTCTGTCGGACAAGGCGCACATTGCGAACAAGGTCCTAGCGTAGGCGATATTTTCAGGTAGATTATTTAAAATCTTTTTTAAAATAATTAATTCATTTTTTCTTTGCAATGGTGTTCTATCTAAAAGACAAAACAAAAACAGGAGCACATCTGATGCCCATGAGGGACAGCCTATGAATGCCCACACTGATTCCATCGACATCGCCATCATCGGTTCAGGTTTTGCCGGCCTGTGCATGGCGATCAAACTCAAGGAAGCCGGGTTTACCGACTTCTTTATCGCCGAGCAGGCCGACACCCTCGGTGGCACCTGGCGTGACAACCACTACCCTGGCTGCGCCTGCGACGTGCAGTCCCATGTGTATTCGTATTCGTTTGCGCCCAACCCCAACTGGACGCGGCAATTTGCGCCACAGGCGGAGATCCGCGCTTACCTTGAGCACTGCGCGCAGCGGTTCGGGCTGGCGCCCTATTTGCGCTTCGGCATGGGCCTGCAACGTGCGGTGTTTGATGAGCAGCAGCAACGCTGGCAACTGAGTTTCAGCGATGGCCGCAAGATTAGCGCGCGGGTGTTGGTGTCGGGCATGGGCGGCCTGTCACGCCCGGCGTTGCCGGATATTCCAGGGCTGGACAGCTTCAAGGGCAAACGCTTTCACTCCCAGCACTGGGATCATGACTATTCGTTGAAAGGCAAGCGCGTGGCGGTGATCGGCACCGGCGCCAGTGCGATCCAGTTCGTGCCGCAGATTGCCCCGCAGGTGGCGCACCTGGACCTGTTCCAGCGCACGCCACCGTGGATCATGCCCAAGCCGGATCGCGAGATTTCAAGGCTCGAACGCTGGGCCTTCAAACACCTGCCGTTTACCCAACGCCTGGTGCGCGGCGCCTTTTACTGGGCGCTGGAAGGCCGCGTGGTGGGCTTTGCCCTGCACCCGCGGCTGATGAAGATGGTGCAGAAGATCGCCCTGCGCCACTTGCGCAAACAGGTGGCGCGCCCTTCCCTGCGCAAAACCCTGACGCCGGACTACACCATCGGCTGCAAGCGCGTGTTGATCTCCAATGACTACTACCCGGCGCTGTCACGCAGCAATGTCGAGGTGGTCACCGACACGGTGCTGCGCATCGAAGCCGATGGCGTGATCACCAGCGACGGCATCAAGCACCCGGCCGACTGCCTGATTTTCGGCACCGGTTTCCAGGCCACCGATCCACTCCCCCGCGACTGCATCATCGGCCGCGACGGTATCGACCTGATGGACGCCTGGCGCGACGGCGCCCACGCCTATAAAGGTACGACGGTGCCGGGTTATCCCAACCTGTTCCTGATTGTCGGGCCTAACACGGGCCTGGGGCATAACTCGATGATTCTGATGATCGAGGCCCAGGTCGCCTACATCCTCGATGCGCTCAAGCACATGCAGCACCAGCGCATTGCCACGGTCGAGGTCAAACCCGCCGTCGAGCAGGCTTACAACCAACAGTTGCAGGACAAGCTCAATCACACCATCTGGAACACCGGTGGTTGCCAAAGTTGGTACCTGGACCCGCGCACCGGCAAAAACACCACGCTGTGGCCCGGATCGACCTGGCGTTTCAAGCAAGTCACCCGGCACTTTGCCCTCAAGGACTACCTCGCCAACCCGTTGCCGGCCTCCGCGCCGCGCGCGGCTGTGGCCCCGCAACCCACTGCAGAAGGCAGCCTGTCATGAAGTCATTCAATGGCCGCGTGGCGGCAATCACCGGCGCAGCCTCCGGCATGGGCCGTGCCCTGGCCCTCGCGTTGGCGCGCGAAGGTTGCCACCTGGCGCTTTCGGACAAGAACAGCCAAGGCTTGGAACACACCCTCGCGCTGATCAAGTCTTCAACCTTGTCGCCGATCATGATCACCACCCACGTCGTCGATGTGGCCGACCGCCAGGCCGTGCAAGACTGGGCCGCACGCTGCGCGGCCGAGCATGGCCAGGTCAACCTGATCTTCAACAATGCCGGCGTGGCGCTGTCGAGCACCGTCGAGGGTGTGGACTATGCCGACCTTGAGTGGATCGTCGGCATCAACTTCTGGGGCGTGGTGCATGGCACCAAGGCGTTTCTGCCGCACCTCAAAGCCAGCGGCGAAGGGCATGTGGTCAATACTTCCAGCGTGTTCGGCCTGTTTGCCCAGCCGGGCATGAGCGGCTACAACGCGACCAAGTTTGCCGTGCGCGGCTTTACCGAATCCCTGCGCCAGGAGCTCGACCTGCAAGGCTGCGGTGTGTCCGCCACCTGCGTGCACCCCGGCGGCATTCGCACCGATATCTGCCGCAGCAGCCGTATCGACGCGAACATGACCGGCTTTCTGATTCACAGCGAGCAACAGGCCCGCGCCGACTTCGAAAAACTCTTCATCACCGACGCCGACCAGGCCGCCAAGGTGATTTTGCACGCCGTGCGCAAGAACAAGCGCCGCGTGCTGATCGGTCGCGACGCGTACTTTCTCGACCTGCTCGCCCGGTGCCTGCCGGCGGCCTATCAGGCCCTGGTGGTGTTCGCCAGCAAGCGTATGGCGCCCAAACCGCGCACGCCGGTGTTCGAAACCAACGACGAAACCCGACTCTGAACAGGAGCACGCACCATGCTGCCGATCCGTCGCGATATCCGTTTTGCCTTGCCTGCCGAGCGCATCAAGGACTGGCACGAACAAGGCCCGTTCATCACGCACTTTTTCAACGCGTTGTCGCTGCTGTTTCCCCAGGGCGAGCTGTTTTTCATGGACAGCGTGCGCCACTACCGCCAGCGCATCGACGACCCGGCGTTGAAGAAAGAAATCCAGGGGTTTATCGGCCAGGAAGCCATGCACAGCCGCGAACACGTGGCCTACAACGATCACTTGCAAGCGGCCGGTCTGCCGGCGCACACACTGGACAAGCGCCTGAAGTTCTTCCTCGACCTGCAGAAGAAACACCTGCCACCGTCGTTCAACCTGGCGGTGACCATCGCCCTGGAACACTACACCGCGATGCTCGCGGAAATCCTGCTCAGCGACCCGTCGCGTTTTGGCGAGTCACTCAAGGGCTACCAGCAGATGTGGTACTGGCACGCCCTCGAAGAAACCGAGCACAAGGCCGTGGCGTTCGATGTGTGGAACACCGTGATCAAGCCTGGGCCGATGCGCTATCTGTTGCGCACCGGCACCATGTTGACCACCACGCTGCTGTTCTGGCTGGTCGTGTTTGATTTCCATGTGCGCCTGCTGTTGGCCGACCGCAAAGCCGGTGGGCACCTGAAGGGGTTCTGGCGCATGCTCAAGTTTCTATACGGGCCCAAGGGCGTGTTCCCACGCATGCTGCGGCCGTGGTTGCACTATTTCAAACCGGGCTTTCACCCCTGGGACCATGACAACCGTGCACGCCTGGCGGGTATCGACGATCTGGTCGAAGCGATCGAACAAACCCAGCGCGAATACGCGTCCGCCCACGCTTAAGCCTGAGCCGCCGCACGTCTGCGGACAAAGCCCGGTAGCAGGTCGCCGGGCAGCGCCTTGCTGAAATACCAGCCCTGGATAAACAGCTCGGTGCCGGTATTCAAAAAGGCCAACTGCTCGGCGGTCTCCACGCCCTCGACCACCACGCCCAGGTTCAGCGCCTCACAAAAGCGCAACATGCCGGTCAACACCTGGGCGCCTTTGGGGTCGCGCTGGGCCACCACGAAACTGCGGTCGATCTTGATAAAGTCCACCGGAAACTGATGCAGGTAACTCAAGGCCGAAAACCCGGTGCCGAAGTCATCGATATACACCTTGGCGCCGATCGCCTGGAGCCTCTGGATGGTCTGGCGGGTGGCCTGGACATCACCCACCAATGCATCTTCGGTGATTTCCACCGAGATCTGGCCACAGGCCTGGGCGAGGATCTCCACCAGGCGCTCGCCATAGCCTGCGTGAGTGAGCGTGGCGCTGGAAATATTGATGGTCATGGGCAAGGCAAAGCCGATCTTTTGCCACTTCTGATATTGGCGCACGGCCTGGGACGCCACCCACAGATCAACATCCGGCATCAACCGCGCCTGGGCCAGCCATTGCAGGAACTCCCAGGGTGAATGCACCGTGCCCTGGCTATCCCGCGCGCGCATCAGCGCCTCACAGCCGGTGCACAGGCCGGTGCGGGTCGAGACTTGCGGCTGGAATTCCAGGTAGAACTCGTAATCGCTGATCTGCTGGATACGGCTCAATTCGACTGCCTGACGGGCGGCCGCCTTGTGGGACGCCAACACCGGGTCCAATTCCAGCAGGCGGCCTTTCTCTTCGAGGCCACGGAAGGTCATGTCCAACGACTTGAGGTACACCGTGCCACCCTCATTGGACTGGCGATGAATCGCGCGCACATACGGCGCATACACCAGCGTGCCCAGCCCCAACAGCACCACTTGCAGCACCACCGCCGCCACGTCGCCGTGAGTGCTGAGGTAGGCATTGAGCAGCACTGGCGCGGTAAATGGCACGCTGGCCACCGCCGGCGCTACCCAGCCCAACTGCACCACCGTCAATGCCAGCAGGGTGTTGAACGCCGGTACCAGCAGAAACGGGATAAACAAGCGTGGGTTAAGGATGATCGGCAAGCCGAACAACAGCACTTCGCTGACATTGAACAACGACAGCGGCAGACTGGCCATTGCCAGCAAACGCATGGTTTGGCTTTTGGAAAACAACAGGATCGCCAACAGCAAACACAACGCCCCGCCCGACCCACCGATAAACGCGAAAGAACCGAGCAGGCCACTGTTGAGCAGGTACTTGACCGGTTCACCCGCCGCCAGCGCGGCGCCATTGAGCACTACGGCCTGGTCCAGTACATCAAACAGCGGCTGCATGGCGTACACACCGTGAATGCCGAAAAACCACAGCAGTGAATTCATCAAGGTCACAAACAATCCGCTGCCATACGGCGTTTGCAATGCATCCAGTACCTGCGGCCCCTGTAGCTGCGCCACATAGGGAATCTGCAACATCAACGACAACACCACCACCAGCAACAGCGCTGTAATCGCGCCGGGCACCACCATGTTGATGGTGCCGCGCAGGTTGTGGCCCACCAAGTCTTCGTTGACCAGCCGCGTCCAGCGGAAACGGTGCAGCCAGGCGATCGTCGGCACATTCAATAGCGGCGAAGCGATGGCGATAAACAATACAAACGTCGCCGATGCTCGCGGGTAGTCGCGCAATACAAAGGTGGCGATCACCACGTGGGCCAGGCACAAAAATGCCACTGGCAATTGTGGCAGCCGGTGCTGGATGGCGAGCATGTAGCCAATCGATGCCGCCACCAGCAGCGGGATCACCGAGCTGATCTGGTTATGCAACCCCGACAGAAAGGCCACCACCTGCGGATCGAAGCCCAGCACCTTGGCGCATTCAGACAAGATCAGGAAACCGGCAGACACCAGCAGGCACGGCAGGATCCACAGCAAGCCTTCACGGATGGCGCGCAATGATTCGGTACTGGCCAAAGCCGCCAGGCGTTGGGTGAGGAAAAGTTTGAACAGCGTTTGCGCCATGCCCCGTCCCTCTGCCCGTATAGCTTTCTGCCTATGCTTGGCAGTGCCCAAAAATTCCATGTAACGCTACACGGCCACCTACCGGTAGCGAAAGGCTTTTGCCGCACTACAATTAATTATTCAGAATTAATTTCAGATTGCGCGGTGTATCGGGGCCGTCGGGTCAGCGCTCAAACCCGTTTTCTCGATGCCCAGGCCAGCGACCCTGCCCGCCTACGCGGCGATTGCCCGCCAGCTGATTGCAAAGCCTTGTGCGTGACCCCATCTATTCACTTCATCCCATCAGGAGTAAGCCCTTGTCAGAACCCGGTGATAACCACCAGCGCGCCCTGGACCGTTTCTTGAATGAACACCCCCAGGTGGCTACGCAACTGGATACCCTCAACCCTCTGGCCGCCCAAGCCAAAGGCGAAACCCTCGCGCAGTATCGCGCCGAGCGCTTGCATGAAGCTTTCGAGGCCGAGGCTGAGCGCCAGAATCTGTTTGCCTGGGAGCTGACGCTCAAGTTGACGGCCGAGTCGGCTGAAACTTTTGAGGCTCAGCGCCTGGAAGTGCATAAAGAAGTCGCCCAGATGGCGGGGTTGGGGTGGGAAGAGTACTGCCGGCTGCATGAGTTGGCTGGGTAGGTCATGTGGGAGCTGGCTTGCCTGCGATGGCATCAACTCGGTGCACCTGACACACCGAGGTGTCTGCATCGCAGCGGTGCGACGATTCGACAAGCCAGCTCCCACAGAACAACCGATACACAGCGTAGGCCAAATCGATACCTTGGAAGGCCCCCATAGCTACCTAAACCAGCGCCATCGACAACGCGCCATAACCTCGCCCAACGCCTCCACGCTGATCGTTCGGCGCTCAGGATCCATCGCCAACGCCAAGCGCAAGGCTGGCCAGCACGCTGCGGGCAGCTGGCGGGGGCGCTCCAGCCGCTCAGTGGCCCGACGCTCGCCCAAGCGTTTGCCATGGGCCAACTCATACACCACACACGCCACCGCATACAGATCAGCACTCGCCGTCAATGCACCGCCCGCCAACAACTCCGGCGCAGCATAAGCCGGTGTCCAGGCATTAAAACGATCACGACTCACACTCGCCAGCCCTGCCATCGCCTCCGCCGTCGCCTGCCCGAGGCCGAAATCGAACAAACGAATGCCCTCTTCACCCACCATGATATTCACCGGCTTCACATCCCCATGCAGCACACCTTGGCGATGCACATACGCCACAGCATCCAGCAGCTGCACAGCCAGAGGCTGCAACTCACGCCACGGCAAGCCATCGGGACACTCCAGCAGCAGCCGGTCCAGGGTCATACCGTGCATTAACTCCATGCTGAAAAACGCGATCTGGCTGCTGATATCCACCTCAAACGCAAACATGCGTACCACGCGCTCATGCTGCAGGCTGCGGGTCAGGGCAAACTCGCTGTAGAGCAGCACATGTGCATCGGGCGCCAGGCGGAGATTCT
Source organism: Pseudomonas sp. PA-6-3C (assembly GCF_021605825.1). Taxonomy (NCBI): domain Bacteria; kingdom Pseudomonadati; phylum Pseudomonadota; class Gammaproteobacteria; order Pseudomonadales; family Pseudomonadaceae; genus Pseudomonas; species Pseudomonas sp. PA-6-3C. The sequence goes on along the minus strand of NZ_WKDV01000029.1, from coordinate 68,146 downwards.
CACCGAGCACCTTGATTGCCACGCTGGAACAGGGCTCGCCAAACTGCTCATGCAGCAGGTCGCGCGCCCGGTAGACCACACCCATGCCGCCCGAGCCCAACACGCGCTCCAGGTGATAACGCCCCGCCAGCAAGGTGGGCATGCCAGGTGCCGTGGTCATACGCGCACCACCACGGCCGTCAGGTCATCCCGCGCCGGCCCGCGTAGCGCCGCCGTGAACAGCCGCGCCACCACCTGTTGCGGCGTACCGCTGTCCATGGCGCTGCCCAGCTCGGCGTGCGTCATCGCCTGGTACATACCGTCACTGCACAGCACAAACACATCGCCTGGGTGCGCGCCCAACTCCAGCACCTCGAGTTTCAGCGGGTGCCGCGCGCCTATGGCGCGGGTCAATGCCCTGGCGTCGGGATGCGCCTGGGCCTGCGCCAGGCTCAATCGCTGCTCATCCATCAATTGGCGCAGCAGTGAGTGATCGCGCGACAGCTGATACAACCGCCCGCCTCGCCACAGGTAACAGCGGCTGTCCCCCGCCCAGATACACGCTGCGCGCCGGCCCTCCAGCAGCAGGACCACCACGGTACTGCCCATCCTGTCGTCGCGACCTGCGGCCGGCGGTGAGGTGTTATCCCCCCAACACTGATTGAGCCGTTGCAGGCATCGCCGCACCGCATCGATGCGCTGATCGAACGTACCGTGGACCGGCAACGCGGCAAGGCTGTCGACCACCCATTGGCTGGCCCTGTGTCCGGCCCGGTGGCCGCCCATACCGTCGGCAACCGCCCAGCAACCTTGTTGGGGGCAGTCGAGGAACGCATCTTCGTTGCGCTGCCTGGCCTTGCCACGTTGAGTACGTGCCGCGCTGTTTGCGGCGGCTTGCGGCGCGGTCACAGCCGCTCCGGCAAACGGAACGTGCGCCACGTGTCCATCTGAAACGGGCTGGGTGTGCGCTGGCTGACCAACAGGTAATTGGCACGCAAACCAGCGAGGTCGGACTTGAGTATTTGCGCATCGCGCCCACTGGCGGGCTCGCTGTACAGCAAGTCAAAAAACCGGAACAACGACCAGGCCCCGCTGTTCTTCTCGATGCCCAACGGCCGCTGTGCACCTCGTTCCAATACCAGGCTGCTGCGACCATTTTCCACCTCGCTGGGCCACTGGAACGTCACAGGCACAATCGGCCCATGACGGTACTCCAACTGCTGACCGCCAAAGCTCAACACCGCGCGGCTGACCGCCTGATCCAGGCTATAAGGTGCCAACGTAAATCGAACCGACAACTCGCCTGGGTCGCCACCAAAAAAACCACGGCGAATGGTCTGCGCTTTGCCGAGTTGTTCCAGCAGCGCGCGCGACATTGGCAGGCTCTGGCCTTCCAGGCCGCGCAAGCGATAACGCCCGCCGTCGGCGCTGATAAACGGGCGCAGGTAGGTTTCATGGAACCTTGCCAGCACGCCCTGGGGTTTAAAAAACTCCTCGAAGTCGCCCAGGGCCACGTCGCTGCTGGCATGGGCATTGAACGGGTAACGCTGGCGAATAGCCTTGGCATACAGGCTATACACCTCGCTCTGGTAGCGTTGGTTCACATGCGTATAGGCCTCATCGAACAAATGCCGCCAACTGTCGTCGGCAAGGCCCTCGACCCAACCTTTGAGCGGCAGCGGCAAACGTGCGGCAATATCGCGTAACTGTCCCAACCCAGGTTGTTGCCCTTCCATACGCCGTTTCACCATCTGGAAAGCCGCCTGCTCCGGTGACCCTTCGCGGTTCAGCGCTGCCATTTGCAGGTGCACAGCATCAAGCTGGCGCAACGCCTGGGTCAGTTGCTCACCCGGGTTTTGCTGCTCATCAAGCAGTTGATGCAAAGGCTCGAAACGGCGTTGCAAGGCGCGTCTTGCAGCGTCATCGCCTGTGGGCTTGGGCAAAACACCCGCGCGTACACGGGCAGCCATCGACTGAGCGATAGCCGCCACGTCACCGGCCTCGTGGGGCACCGCTGACATTGGGTCATCAGTGGATAGCAAACGGGTATTTTCACGCACCTGCTGTAACAACAACACCAGTGGTGATTGCGCCGAGGTGAGGCTCGCCAGTTGTTCGGCGTCCTGGCGCAGGTTTTCGGTTTCGCGTAATCGGATCTGGCCCAGGGCCTGGCTCCACGCATCGGCGTACTCGCTGAAATAGCGCTGTTCGAGCTCGACTATCAACCGGCGCAACTCCATCGCACTGAGGTCAGTCGCCTGCCCCAGCACCCAATTGTCCAGGACAATCGCGTTAACCAATCGCGGGCCTTGCTGGTCGAAATACTGCACATAGCGCTTGCTGTAAAACCCGGAAATCGGTTGGTCCAGCGCCATGAACACAGTGCCGTCGGTGAGACGGCTGGGCTCCAGCGTGTGCGATTGCTCGCGCAGCACGCGATATACCACGTCTGCCAGCGACTCTCCGCGCAGCACCTGGCGAGCCTGGGCGACCAGTTCATCATTGAGTGGCGCGGCAAAAGGTTGTTCAAGCAGCCGGCCGAAGTGCTCACTCAGGCGCGCCTGCGTCGAAGCCTCACCGGCATAGCGCTCGGACCACCGAGTCGCCACGCGCTCCGCCAGCCACCCGGCATCACGTCGCTCGCGCAGATTGAGCATCAGGTAGGCGCGCAGGTTATCCAGTAACCGTTCGCGATCCCCAAGGCTCGACCGCACCTGTTCTTCGAGCAGCGAAGCGACCTGGGCGACCATTTGCTGCAGGGCGTCGTTGTAGGCACTGACCAACGGTGGTCGGCTCACTTCACCCTGAAACAGTCCGGCTCTCTCCAGCACGCCGGCCTCTGACACCGGCGGAAACACCCGGGTGGCCGCCAGGCGATTGTCCAGCAATGTCAGTAACCCCAACGTATGGTCCGCATCGTCCGGGGCTGGCGTATTAACTTGACCTAACTGCGCCAACAGCTCCAGGCGTTGGTGGTTGATCCCATAGCTGTGCACCCAGAGCATGCCCGCCGCACCGATGACCAGTGCTACGGCGCTCGCCCATCCCGCCTGCTGCCAACGAATGCGTCGGTGCTCCTCGGCGTGCAGCCCCGCAAGATCGGCCTCGGCGAAAATCACCTGGTTGAAAAGACCTTGGACAAAGCGTTCGTGCCGCTCACCGGCACAGGTCAAATAGAAACCTCGCAACCCCTGGATGCGCTGATTGCGATGGGCGCAGAACGCAACTTCGATAAACAGGCATAAACGCTCACCGATGCGTGCCACCTGGGGCACAAAACCCAGCATCCAGCCACGGCGCTCGACATTGCGCTCCTGGTGCAGGCGCTGCACCAGTTCGCCACTCAGGCGCTGCAGCAACGTCTCGAACACCTGGCGCACCTGCGCCATAGGCACACCCGTGTGGCTGCCAGTGATCAGCTCACCGAGTACGCCCTCTGCGGCGCTGTCGTGCGGCGTATCAAAAAACGCGGTAAAGCCTGGGATGTGGTCAGCGTGGGTCAGCACCAGATAAACCGGAATATCGATATGCAGCGTCTGCTGGATATCTTGTAACCTGGAATGCACATGCCGTGCATGGCGCTCCAGATCATGCTCATTGCTGCCCAACAGCGTGTCCACCGACAACGTCACCACCACGCCGTTGAGTGGACGTACTCGCCGCCTGGACTTGAGCAGCCCGAGTAATGTTGACCAACCTGCGGCATCGACCGCGCGGTCGGGCTGGTCCAGGTAGCGTCCGGCACTCTCCATCAGGACGCCCTGATCGGCGAAGAACCAGTCACAGTAGGCGCTGGCCCCTGATGATGCGGCTTGAAGGTGATCCGGCGGGCGCTGCGAGCCATTCGCTGCCAGCAAAGCGCTCTTGCCGCTGCCTCGCTGTCCGATCAACAAGTACCAGGGCAGTTCGTTGCGTGAGCGCACGCTGCGCCCGAAATAGTGGCGAGATGTTTTCAAGGTGTGCAGCGCGTCCTTGAAACGGGCGCGTACCTGTTTGCGCTCATCCTCTACCAGCCCCGGATGCTGACGGTCGGCCCGGCTTTCGTCGGTTTTGGACCTTGCGCTGTGGCGTGCGCCCGCAATGACCATCGCCAGCCCCCATAGCAGAAACAGCCCGCTGATAGTCACGAGCCGAGCCGTAGCACCTTGCCAGAACCGGTGGTCATCCACCGCCAGCACAGGCCCGAAAAACCACACCAGGCACGCGCTGGAAAGCACCAGCAACAAGCTCCATACCCAAACGATGCGCAGCAGGTTGCCCGCGCCCTTGAAGAATGCGTTCATTCAATGTTCCCAGCGTTACAAGGGCGTCGGAGTCAGTTCCGGCGCCGAAGATTGAAAGGGTTGCAATGCATGGGCTCGCTCCTGCTCCAGTACCCAGGCAGTTGCCGAATACATCGCCAGCAAAGCGATCAAGCCCAACGCCACACACCAGGTTGCGGAGAGTGTGCGCAGCCGCTTGCGGCGTGCCGGCTCCGGCCGGGGAACAGAGGCGGACACAGACACCGGGTCGCCACGCACGTGTCTTATCTGGCGATACAAGGCGTCACGGACGCCCTCAAGCTCGGTCACGCCGCGCTCCATGACCCTGTATTTGCCTTCAAAACCCATCGACAGGCACAGGTACATCAGTTCCAGCATGGCCAAGTGCTTCACGGGGTCGCGAGACAGTCGCTCCAACAGCTGGAAAAACTTTTCGCCGCCAAAGGTTTCGTTGTGAAAACGGCTCAGCAGACTGATCTTCGACCAGTCGCTGCGACTTCCCCACGCCGTGGTGACTACCGCTTCATCAACGACGCTGCACAGCACATAGCGAGCAGCAATCACCTGAGCGCTTTCCATGCCTTCATGCTGGGCGCGGACCTCGAAGCGTGTGAGGCTTGCGGCCAGTCGCTCATTGAGCGTCTGCAGGTTTTCCCGACCGCTGCTGAGTTTAAGTTCAAGCACCTCGCACATCAGTTCCCAGGCCGCTGTCACCAGCGGGTTAAGGCCCACGTTGAAACGTTGAGCGCCCTGCACAGCGGCGGCGTAGACCATGCGGTCTTCCAACTGTTCAAAACGCGGTGGCGAGGGAAAGTCCGTCACCGGGCGCTGTACCGGGCCGTGGCCGTTACGATCCAGCAACACGGTTTTTTCATCCAGCGGGTAATCACTGTCCATGTTCATGCTGTTCAATTACTGATAGCCCAGAAGGTCAGTTCCAACTCGCTGAACTCGCCGCCGACATGGAACGCAAAACCACCCGATTGCTCCAACTGCGCGATATCCCGGGCACTGAGTTCGAGCATGAAATAGGTTTTACCGGCATGAAAAGGGATCTGGCGGGGCGCCACCGGCAGTGGTTTGACCTTGATGCCCGCCAGGTGCAGGTTGACCAGTTCGCGGATGCGCTCTACGGGACCGATCTTCAGATGGGCCGGCAAACGATGGCGCAGTTCTTCCGAGTCGCATTGAGCCGCGACTGCCAGGATGAATGTCGCGGTGCCCAGCAGCTTGAGATCGGCCACTGGGCAGACCATTACCCCATACTGGCGCTGTTGCAGTACCAGCTCCAGGGCATGCTGCTCAAAGACCATCGACAGCACTGTGCGCAACCCCGCCATCAACCCACGAAAACTCGCGCCCTGGTCGCCGTGGAGGTAGCGCACCTGCTGGGTGGCACGTTTGCTGTCGCTGGCAAACGTCGCCAATTCGCCCAGTATCGACAGCATCTCGCGGAACAACGCCTCTGAACGCACTTGCGCCTGGACCAGATAATGGCGCAACACCGGCTCGGTCCGATTGATCAGTTGCAGCATCAAAAAGTCCGCAATCTGCGCACCCGCCGTGGCGCCATTGCCGCCCATCCGCTCAGCAATCGCATCCCCCCGGCTGGCGAGCAGGCTGATCACTTCTTTGAGGCAGGACGAAACAAACCCCGAGCCCTGCACATAAATAAACGTCGGGGCAAAATCAGGCTCCATACGCAGCCCCTCTTCAGCAGAGCATTCCAGCACCTGGGCAATCTTCAGCTTCACGTAGACCTCATCCCCCGGCTGCTCACCCAGCAACAGGCGCAAATCCGGCCGTGCGCAACTGATCTGGCAACGAGCGTCCCGGCCCGCATTGGAGTCCGCCACTTCAATGTCACAGGCGATGTAGCGCGCCAACACCTCCGGCGCCTCCTGCGTGCGGGTTTCAACCTGATTGCCGGTCGTCATCGGTAACGCCAGGTACACCGATTGCCTACCCGCGTTGGCCGGCACCTCCAGCACCAGTGGCGCCATGGCGGTGGTCAACTCGAAAAGACTGCCATCCGGCAAAACGCCGCTGGCTTGATTGACCACCAGCTTGCCCAGGTTCAGGTATTGCAGGTCGATGTCCAGGCTCAGGAAACCCCAGGCATCACTGCCCAGCAAGCGAGTTCGATTAAGCTGCTGATGGTAATAACGGTCGTTATGTTGCAGGTGCTGGGGGCGCAGCAACATCCCTTCCTGCCAGATGACTTTATGAGCCTGCATATCAGTTCTCCTCCAGGCTGGCGAGCGGGTCGCCAGCACGGATACCCGCCTGGTCAAGCACCAGGTGCGCTCTTGTGACTTGCTGTGGCGCCAGCGCCAGCACCCAGCGCCATTGCACATGGGGTAAATCGCGGTACGCCGCAATGATGCCCACGTAACGGCTTTGCGGTTCGCTCCTGAGTTTGAGGGCCACCTGCTCGCCGGGGCGCAGCTCCAGCTCCTCGCTGCTCACCCAGTCTTTGGGCAGCGCCTGCTCGGCATGCCCATACAGGGTAAAAAAATCTGCGTTTTCGAATGCCACTGGATGCTTGAGTTCAAACAGCTGCACCACCACCGGCGAGGGGCGCCCATGCAGGTCGGGGTTCACTTCGTCACTGGCGGCCAGCGTCAAGTCGAGCTTGGTCAATGTGGAAAACGGTGACAGGTTGCTGCAACCACCCAGCAGCACCAATACAACCAAAAGAGGTAGGGCGACACGGGTCATGGGCATCCTCCCGAAGGTGTGGCAAACAACGCCGAGGCCAGGCGTACCTGCTCCTCATAGGCCTTGGAAAAGTTGCCGCGCAACAGGTCCGTATTCGATGCATTTTCTTCGACCACTCGTTGATAGTGGCGCTGGTAGGCCCGCCAATGCGCCCTGTCGGCAAAGAACCTCGGCACCTTGTCATCGCGCTCAAAACTGGCCAGCAAGTGGCCAGGGGCAAACGTCGCCAACGAGGTGCGCAGCGCCGTGCGGCATGCAACGAGCAGCGCGACCTGATGCACTTGCATTTGCCGGTACACCTGCGTAATGGCCGCTTCGGCGCAGGGTTGCGCCAACTCGCCCGTGCCCAGCAACGACGCCAACGCAGAGTCAATGCACAGGCTGTCTTTCAACGCGTTCGGACGTTTGATCAAGGTGCTCGCGTCCAGGTCCAATTCGTTGTGCAGTTCGTCGTGAGTGCGCAGGCTCTGTTGCAACCCATCAATCGCGTGCCTGAGTAAACCCGCAGCCTTAATCGCCAACGCCTCGCGGCCAGCGCAATCGAGCGCCTGCGCACTGACGCCCAACGCTTTGGCGAACTGCGCCCAGAACACTTCGTCGGCCTCGGGCGCCTGCGAGTCAGGCAAGACAGGTTCGACCCTCTCTACCAAAACGTCTGCCTGTGCAGGTAAGGTCAGGTAGTCGCGCTCAACATCGTCACCAGACATCCAGGCACTCGGTGCCTCTTGCACGTCGTTCAAGGCGTCCAGCTCGCACGGCGGTGCGCCGTGCATCGACTGGCGATCCCATTCTTGAACGGGGTCCAGGCCCAGGTAAGCATCATCGGGTATCACCCCGCCCGCAGTGGATAATGGCTGGCAATGCGACGCCACGCGCTCAATCAACCGCGCACGGATAGCAAATGGCCCCAACTGGAAAACATCACCCTCCACGATCAACCGCGCCTGCCCCTTTTGCAGCGACTTGCCACTGCTCACCGCACGGATACCGTTACTGCTGATATCCGTCAGGAAATAACGCGCGTCACGGTACGCGATCAACCCGTGGTGACTGGAAAGCAAGCGACTGGGGTCAGGAATACTCCAGTCGCAACCGGCTCCACGACCGACCACGCCGCCCACTCCATCGAACACCTTGCGCGGTGGCGGCTCATCGCCCCCGCCATCACACACTTCAAGCACTAATTGCATGAAAGGCTCCATTTCATTGGCCGCGACGGGTCGCTTGGGAGTCACCCAAAGGACGATAGTCAGCGTCATCAAACACATAATTGGCGCTGCAACCGCTCAGCAAACACAACACAAGCAGTACGGCTCGCCATGGACGATCAGGCATCGGGGTTCTCCCTGGTAGATAAAACAAGCGGGGCATCGCAGAGCCCATTAGCACGCCAGCGTGAATACACCATTCAGCATTCCCCTCGAGACGCGCCCATGGGGATATTCAAACGCGCAAGCCGGTACAGCAGCGTGCGACGCGCGACCCCAAGTTCACGCGCGGTGCGCGTTCGATTGCCACGGTTCTTGTGCAGGCAATCGATCAGAAAGACCCGTTCCACCCGCTCCAGGCGCTGACGCAGAGTCGCTTCGGCGGTCGTACCCGCGGGAGCCGACGACAGCGACAGGTGCTCAGGTAAAATCACCCCTTCATCACACAGCAGCACCGCCCGTTCCACCAGGCATTTGAGCTCACGCACATTGCCTGGGAAGGCGTGGCCGGAGAGCTGGTCAAGCGCGGCACTGGACCAACTGACCACCGGTTTTTCGAGTGCTGCGCAGACCTTTTCAGCAAAGTGCCGGGCAAGCTGCAGCACATCACCGTCACGCTCACGCAAGGCCGGTAATTGGATAGGGAACTGTGCCAATCGGTAATAGAGGTCCTCGCGAAAAGTCCCCTGGCTGACCATTGCCAGCAGGTCGCGATGGGTGGCGGCGATGATTCGCACGTCGACCTTGTGGGCGGTATTGGCGCCCAGGGGGCGCACCTCACCTTCTTGTAGAACTCTCAGCAGCTTTGCCTGCAGGGAGAGTGGCATATCGCCAATCTCATCCAGCAGCAGTGTGCCGCCATCAGCCGCGTCAAATAGCCCAGCATAGTTACGCTCCGCACCGGTAAACGCGCCTTTGCGGTAGCCGAACAGCTCACTCTCCAGCAAGCCCTCAGGGAAGGCTGCGCAGTTTTGCACGACAAACGCTCGCGTGCTGCGCGGGCCGGCGGCGTGAATCGCACGCGCCACCACCTCCTTGCCAGTGCCGGTTTCACCGTGCAACAGCACGGTAAAAGGCGCCTGCACAACCTTGCCGATGAGGTGACAGGTCGCTTCCATCGCGGTGCTGTTGCCGATCAAGCCATAGCCGCCTGTGACGGGCGCACAGCGCTGGGCAACAGCAGTGATGCGCCCAGGATGGGCAAGCCGGCGCAGAGTTAATTGGCCGAGGGCAAAGCTACCCAGTTGGCCCAACGACACGGCGTAGCCCTGCAATTGCGTCGGGCGCAGGCTGGCACAAAGCAGGACGCCGCACACCGCCTTGCTCCGGTTGAACAAGGGCAGGCATGTCAGCGCGTGCCAAGGCTGCGTCGCTACGGGGAGAAAACCGCTGTCATAGGCGCTGTTGCACAGTTCATCAATGGTCAGCTCCCGCCCCTGGTTAAGGACGTAGTGCAATAACTGCTGGTGTTGAACCTCCACAGTTGCAGCCCGCTCGCCTGAGGGTTCCCCGTCAGGAAAGTATTGAGCGATCAACCCCAACTGGCCGGTGGTTTCCTCCCAAGCATACAGTTGGCACAGGTCACACTCGCTCAACTGCGCAGCGGCCGTGACGCAAAGCTGCGCCAACGTCGATTCCTCACGCTCAAATCCCAGGCGGGTGAACCAGCCCAGCAGTTGGTCGGTGCAGGCCTGCGGACCAGGCAACGGCTTGAATGCGCTGTGCGTCATTGGCTGAACTCACACACAGGCACACCGCGGCCATCCAGCGTCGCGTGGGTGGCAGAGAGGGATTCGCCAACGGCCATCGCACTGAGCAGGCGATCAACGATCTGCGGCAGCAGGTGGGATTCGATCCACTGGTCGATATAACGCGCGCCACTGTCCTGGTGCATACAGCGTTCGACCATGTGCGTGACCAGTTCGGCGCTGTAGCTGAACACCAGTTCACGCGTGTGCAGCCGTTGGCCAAGGCGCGCAAGCTTGAGCCTTGCCACGTCCTGTAACCGTTCGCCTGCGAGCGGGTAATACGGCACGACACGCATCCGGGCAAGCAGAGCCGGCTTGAAGTGAGCGCGCAATACGGGGCGAATCACTTCCTCCAGCACCTCAGAATCAGGGCGCTGGCCATCGGCGCACAGTGCTGTGATGCAATCGCTGCCCAGGTTGGACGTCATCAGGATCAGCGTGTTACGGAAGTCGATTTCGCGACCTTCACCGTCATTGGCCAAGCCCTTGTCAAAGACCTGGTAGAACAGGTTCAGCACCTCTGGGTCGGCCTTCTCGACTTCATCGAGCAGCACCACTGAATAGGGGCGCTGGCGCACGGCCTCGGTCAGCACCCCGCCCTCGCCGTATCCAATGTAACCGGGAGGCGCTCCGATCAATCGGGACAGGGAGTGTTGCTCCTGGTATTCCGACATATTGAGCGTGATCACAAACCGCTCGCCGCCGTACAGCAAGTCCGCCAGCGCCAGCGCCGTCTCGGTCTTGCCGACCCCGCTTGGGCCGGCCAGCAAAAATACGCCTACTGGGGCCTCAGGATTATTAAGGCCTGCAGCCACCGCTCGCAGGTTGCGATCAAGCGCCTGCACCGCCGGTTCCTGCCCAATAATTCGCTCGCGCAGGGCATCGGCAAAACCCGGGATGCGCTCACTGTGCTCCAACGCCAGTTGCTCGACCGGAATACCGGTCCAGCCACTGATGACCTGAGCGACCACCCGTGGGCAGACCTCGTGACTGGCTTGCTGCTGTTCACGCTGCATCCAGCCCTGCTCGGCTTGCTGGCGCTCAAGCTCGAGGGCGTCCAGACGCCGGACCAGTGTTTGCAACGCTGGCTGGTCAACTGACAAGCCTGCTTGAACATCGCGCTCAAGCGCCACGCGCTGCTGTGTGCTCTCGGCCAATTCAGCGCACAGCTGCTGCAACGCCTCAGGCGCCGCCGTCAGGCTAATGCGCACTTGCGCACAGGCTGTATCCAGTACATCGACGGCCTTGTCCGGCAACTGACGCCCCGCGAGGTAACGAGCGCTCAGTTGCGCTGCCGCCACCACCGCATCGTCGCGTACATAGACGCCATGGCTGGCTTCATACACCGGCACCAACCCGCGCAAAATGGAAACTGCCGCCGCCACACTCGGCTCGCCAACCTTCACCGGCTGGAAGCGCCGTGCCAGCGCAGGGTCTTTTTCGATGTATTTTTTGTACTCGGACCAGGTCGTGGCTGCGATTGTGCGCAATTGACCGCGCGCCAGGGCGGGCTTGAGCAAATTGGCGGCATCGCCCCCACCCACCTGCCCGCCGGCACCCACCAGGGTATGTGCCTCATCAATAAACAGGATCACGGCCTGTGGTGAGGCGTTGACCTCGTCGATCACACCTTTGAGCCGCCGTTCGAACTCGCCCTTGATGCTGGCGCCGGCCTGCAACAAGCCCATATCCAAGGTCAGTATGCGTACGCCCTTGAGTGGCTCGGGCACCTGTGAGGCAACCACTCGCAAAGCGAGCCCTTCGACGATGGCGGTCTTACCCACGCCCGCGTCTCCCACCAGGATCGGGTTGTTCTTACGCCGACGCACAAGGATATCGATCAATTGACGGATCTCTGCGTCGCGGCAAAGTACCGGGTCGATACGGCCTTCGCGGGCTTGATGCGTCAGGTCGTGGGTAAAGCGCTCCAGCAGCGACTCGCCTGGTCGCAAAGGGCCAGTTCCAGATCCCTGGCTCAACAAAAAATCCAGCACCCGTTGCGCGTCCAAACGACTCAGCAATTGCTGATAACCACTGCCCGCGTGTTGCAGTGGATGGCGCAGAAGTGCCAGCAATAAAGCACCGGCATCGACTTCAACCTGCCCCAGTTCAAGGTGGCCAACCATTAATGCTTGTTGCAACCACTGCACGAGTGCCGGGGCAAACACCGGGCTGCGCGATGCACTGTGTTCACCTTTGAGCTGCAGCATGGCCTGAAGCTCGCCTGGAGCGATCTCGGCATCCGCCAGAGCCCTGGCCAAAGGACCATCAGGGTGTTCCAGCAGTGTCAGCAGCAGGTCCTCAACCAACACTTCCTTGCCACCGCGCGTAACACATCGTTCGGCTGCCCGAGCCAAGTCAACGCGCGTTTGCGGGGTCAAGGTCCGGATCAGTTGTTGCAGGTCTACATTCATCATAATCATCAGTCCCTAATCAGAGTGGCTGGCCAGAGTGACCACACCGTCGGCACGCTCGTACCCCAACCAACTGGTCCAACCGAGACGACATACGTTGCGCTCGCCAATATGCAATGGCCGCACTTCACCCTCGGCCAGTACCAGGCGCACGTCATAGTCCAATGGCACCCGCAGCATCAGGCGAACCAGCGAGCACAACGGTTTGCACGCGCTGCCGGCGGGTAGAAACGTGTGAAAGCGCTGCCAGCTCAAGCCCTCGACATGCACCCTGAACTTGCCGCTGCGATCGGCAACCCGGTGCCCGAGCAGCAGGTCTTCGCCAAGCACGTTATTGGCCGTACCGAGTTGATTGCGTTGCTGTTGGGCGATGACCACCGTGCGTTCGACCCATTGTTCAATGAACAAACGACTGTGCTTGAAGTAATGGCGCAGCACCGTTTCGATCAAGGTTGCCGAATGCGCTCGCAGGCTCAGCAGCCCCAGGTACGGCAACAACCGCTTGCAGTCCAATTGCGCCGCGTCTCGAATCTGGCGGCTGCCCAGCCCGACCAGCGCAAACATCTGCGCGGAAAAAGCATCACTGGCGTCGGTGCGAAAACTCGCTCGATAGCGATACTTACGCCAGATCGGCAACATCAACCTCTGCAGGCGGTGGTGAAATACGTCGAGAAAGCCACGGCTGACGCTGCCACTCGCCTGCTCTTGATAAAACCCAGGCAATGGCGAACCGGCGCCAAACAAGCCGAGCACGTTAAGACGCAGGCGCGCGCGTAACTGTCCGTGCTCGACAAAAAAAACCACCCGGTCAATGTCGTGCCCAGGGAAACCCAAGCTTGGGTTGGCCTGGAACTCGAGCAGGTCATATAACGCGTCGTCATCCAGTGAAGGATGGCTGTCGCGCAGGCGCTCAATCACCTGCAGTACCGCCTGGAATAACGAATACTCGCGAATTGTGCGTGCTAGAGCAGTCAAAGCAGGGCCTGCCGACCCATCCGGGGTGGCCATAGATACACGTCTCCTTGTGTGCTGGTGACCCGCAGTTCGTGATACGAATTGAGGCCGGCGTATAGGGCAAAAAACTCATTGAGTGCCGAGGCGAAGACAAACAGGTCGCCCTGGCCGGCAAAGCCGTTGACGTCAATACTCAAGTCGACCTGCAGGCCGCGTATCGGCAGCCCACGATGTATTCGATCGACGGCTTGATGACGGATGGACTTCAACGCATCCAGTCTTCGCTGGCTGACGTTGTGTGCCTGTCGATCGTGATAGCGCGGCAAGTCGTATGTCTGGAGGATGACTTTCAAGGCACGGGTATCGGTCAACGAGAGGTAGTTGAGCGACATGTTGCTGATCAGTTTCCAGAGGAAGTCCTGGTCCAAAGGCGGAGCAAAGCTTGCCGTCGGCGCACAGATATTGCGAAACGTCAGGAATTCCGGGGTTTGTTCACAGGGCTGATTGATCTCTCCCACCTGCAGCAGCCGTGGCAAGTTGTGGTTGGTGCAGGTCAATTCAATCGAAAGGGTTTCCTGCTCATTGCCTGGGCCAGTGCCAAAACTCAACCAGGTATCCAGTTCGGCACTTTGCACCGACGAGCGCTGACGAATGCTGTAGCTGGGCGTGCGCGCCGAAGTGGCATTGCCACTGCCATGCTCGAAGGATTCGAACGGCACATACGCCTGGTAGCCCAGTCCACCCGGGCGCCATCCGGTCACCTGGTCCACGGAAAAGACCGCGGCATTGCCCCGCGCTATGCCACCCGGCAGCAGCAGGTACTCATCCTGCTTGCCATCGAGGCGAATGGGCGCTGCATCGTGCTTGAACAGGTTGGCAATCGGCGTGCAATACAGCTTTACGTTGTCCAGAGTGGGGCGATGCGCCGCATGCGCGGGGTGGTTTAACTTGAAACGCAGCTCTATACATCTCGCCTGCTTGCGCAATTCATTTGGCAACGCCTCTAACGCATCCAGCCCCAGTACATCGACAAACAGATACTTGTCCGTAAACGCAAAATATTCCTGCAGATGGCGATAACCGCAAAAGGTGTTGGCGGGATAGGGAATCAGTGCATGCTCCTCATCGAACCCCACCGGTTTTACCTGGCTTGCAGCAAGCCGCAGCGACAACGGCTGGCCATCGCGATCCTTGATCACAACCCCTTCGTGGTCAAAGAGCCGCAATTCGATGCCTTCCAGATGACGCAACAAGCTCAGGTACAAGCCTTGGCTCACCTGTCGATCACCCGCCAGGTGCAAACGCAATTGATCGAACGCCAACTGGCTCAAATTGCCCTCGACGCTCATCTCCATGTGCAGGTTGAGGAGCGTTTGTGCTCCCTGGGACACGTACTCCAGGCGACTCAGTTGCAACGCCAGCACCTGGGTGGCGTAGCAGGTACGAAAGCGGCAGCGCTCACCATTGACCAGCACGCTTTCAACCGGCGTGTCCCGTTCTACGCTCACCGTGGTGCACGCATGTTTCAACGGGTCAAATTGCAAGATACTGAACGCCGGCAGTGGCCGCATATAGTTGGGCCACAGCAGATGCATCAATGAGTGAGTCAGCTCTGGAAGCTCGTCGGCAAGCTTCTGGCGCAAGCGCCCGGTCAGAAAGGCGAAGCCTTCCAATAGACGCTCTACATCCGGGTCCTGGCCTGAGTCGGCGAGAAAAGGTGCCAAGGCTGGGTTGCGTTCAGCAAAACGCCGCCCAAGTTGGCGCAAGGCACTGAGCTCACTTTGGTAAAAGTGGTTAAAGGACATCAGGCAGTACCTCAACCCGACCACCACCGGCCAACTGCGCGTTAAAAACCACTGGTTGCATAACGCCGTCGATGAGCAGTGTTGCCTCAATCACAAACGCCAGGACCAAGGGGTTGCCGGTATCGGGTAAGCCCCTGACACGCACATTCGAAAGACGTGGTTCGTAAACCTGGATGAAACGCTCAATCGACAGGCGCGACTGACTCAATGACTCATGCAGGCTCAAGCGCATGTCATTGAGGTCGGGCAGCCCATAGTCAGGCAGCGTCAAGACACTGCCTGCACGTGTGCCGAGCATGTTCTCCAAGTGCGCGGCAATCGACGCTACACTTCCGGCCCTGGCGGATGCCAGGCCTTCGAGACGCTCAAAAAGGCTGCGATAGTCGGGTATCCCCTGCCCCTTTCTCATTCTTTGTCGAGTTTGCCGACGAGGGACAGGGTGAAGTCCGCGCCCATGTACTTGAAGTGCGGTCGCACACTGAGGTTAACGCGGTACCAGCCAGGTTCGCCCTCAACATCACTGACCACGATGCGGGCAGCCCGCAATGGGCGCCGCCCACGCACTTCGGCGCTGGGGTTTTCCTGGTCGGCAACGTATTGGCGAATCCATTTGTTGAGCTCCAGCTCAAGGTCGGTACGCTCCTTCCATGAACCCAACTGCTCACGCTGCAACACCTTGAGATAATGCGCCAGCCGGTTGACCACCATCATGTAGGGCAGTTGTGTTCCCAGGCGGTAGTTCAATTCCGCTTCCTTGCCCTCGGCACTGCTGCCGAAATACTTGGGTTTTTGTACTGAACTGGCGGAAAAGAACGCCGCGTTATCACTGCCTTTGCGCATGGTCAGGGCAATAAAACCTTCCTGTGCGAGTTCGTACTCGCGACGGTCAGAGACCAGCACTTCGGTCGGGATCTTGGTTTCAATTTCAACCATGCTCTGGAAATGATGCAGGGGCAGGTCTTCCACTGTCCCACCGCTTTGCGGGCCAATAATGTTCGGGCACCAGCGAAACCGGGCAAAACTGTCCGTCAGCCGGGTGGCAAAGGCAAACGCGGTATTGCCCCACAAATAGTGTTCGTGGCTGTTGACCACGTTTTCCTGGTAGGCAAATGTCTTGACCGGGCACTCAAGGGGATCGTAAGGGGTACGCAACAGGAACCGCGGCACGGTCAGGCCAATGTAACGAGCGTCTTCGCTCTGACGAAAGCTTTGCCATTTGGCAAATTGCGGCCCCTCGAAATGATCCTTGAGGTCCTTCATGTCAGGCAGACCGGTAAAGCTTTCCAAACCGAAAAAGCTCGGCCCTGCGGCGGCAATAAACGGTGCATGGGCCATGCAGGCAACACTGGAAACGTATTGCATCAGCTTCACATCCGGCGCGCTGGGCCCAAGGAAGTAGTTGGCAATGATGGCGCCCACGGGCTGGCCGCCGAACTGACCATACTCGGCACTGTAGATATGCTTGTAGAGCCCGGACTGGGTGGTTTCCGGGGAGTCTTCGAAATCGTCCAGCAGGTCCTGTCGTGAGACGTTCAGCAGTTCGATCTTGATGTTCTCGCGAAAATTGGTGCGATCGACGAGCAGTTGCAACCCTCTCCACGAAGCTTCCAGTGCCTGGAAATCCGGGTGATGAAGAATTTCATCCATTTGCTCGCTGAGCTTCATGTCGATCTCGGCGATCATTCGATCGACCAGACGCTTCTTGACCGGCTCGCCGCTGTTGTGCGGTTTGACAAGCTCTTCGATAAACGCCGAGACACCGCGTTTGGCAATGCTGTAGGCCTCGTCATCCGCGCTCAGCAGTGTTTGGGCAATGATGGTATCGAGAATGCTGTGCTCGTCAGCCACTCGGGTGGGTAGCGGATGCTGTTGGGTGGTCATGGCGTCAGTGTCCTTTACTGAAAATGTCAGGCGGTGGGGTCACTCAACCCCAATTCGGTCAATACACGTGCGCGGGAGTCGTCATCCGCCAGCGCCTGTTCGATCGCCTTGCGAAAGCTCGGCGTGTTACCCAATGGCCCCTTGAGGGCCATCAGTGCTTCACGCAGCGCCATGAGTTTTTGCAGCTCCGGGATCTGCTCGACCAGGTTCGCCGGGGTAAAATCCTTCATCGAGTTGACCCGCACCTGGATCGACAGTGCTTCGATATCGGGCAGTTCCTGCAGGCGATTAGGCACACTTAGCGTCAACGCCAGTGCCTGTTTGGCCAGCACGTCATCAAAGGTGTTCTTGTCGATACCGATAGGCTTGCGGTCTTCGAGCTTGCGTGGGTCTTCGCGCTGGGCGAAGTCACCCAGCACCAGCAATTTCAGAGGTAGCTCAACCTCTTCCTGGGCGCCCCCGACGGCGGGCTTGAAGGTGATATTGATGCGTTCCTTGGGTGCTACCGAACCTTCTTTGGCCACGGTAAATCTCCTTTTTTCGAGGGGGTTCAAAAGCCTATTCAAGTACCGCTTCAACATCGAAGTGGCAGAGCCTTCGGTGGGTAGTTTCCTTACGCTCGCGTATGGCCTGGCTTTGCGGCAAAAGCTCGCAACAGCGATACAAAAGCTGCGCAACCTGCAGTGCCAGTTCCGGCTCCCAGCGATCCAGACCGGCGCGCTGAAGCTCGTGGTCCAAGTCTTCGAGCTGCACCTTCGCCAGCTCTTGCTTGCCTGCCGATACGCACAACCGCGCCAGTGCCAGACGCCAATGAAAACGCGCGCGCTCGCTGCGTGCGGTGTGCATGCCCTGCTTGAGTTCGTGTATTGCCTCCTTGAGCCCGTCCTTACGCAACCTGGGCATGACCTCTTGCAAGGCCGCTTCCCAGGGTTCGGCGTTGGCATCCACAACCACGCCGGACGGCGCAGGCGGCTGCAAGTGTCGAGCGACCTGAAGCGTGATCCAGTCCCGGGTAGCGGTATCGGCAAACGGCGCACCGTCGTGAAATTTGAATTCGGGCAGGTCTGGCAAACGTTTCAATAACAGCGCGAAGCTGACTTCCAGTTCGGTCATGGCCAGATCGGCCTGCAAGGCGTCAAGGCATTCCCAGACCATGCGCAAGCCGTCAAACCAGAACAACGCACCCGCCAGGCTGGCCTCAAGTTCAAGCAACAGGTCGCCGTAATGCCCTTGGGCAAAACGCTCCCGGTAGCGCTTGAGCTTGTCGGGCGTCGGGCCACGAAGCACCGTGAGCCGGTCACTGTCAGCGTCCGGGTAGCTGTTGAGTGCCAGCCAGGTCAGTGTCCGGTTAAGCCGCAAGGCGCGCAGGTCGGTCGCATCCTGGCGCAGCCACCAGTTGCACAAGTGCCGGCCATGTTCCTGTAAGGCGCGCAGTGATTTGTGGGCTTCTTTTTCACTGGCTATCGTCTGGTTACCCGTTTTGTCGTGACCCGTTGCCGACTCGGGGATCAGCAGCCGCGTCGTCGCCTGCTTGACCTGAGCAGTCACAAGCGCCGAACCGGCTTCTGACAGCTCCACTTCTACGGCCTGCTCCAAGCGCTGCGTCAATTGCCTGCGCAGCGGCAACAACGTCGGTGCCTCATCACTCAAATGCGCAGACCAAAGCTCATCGAGGTGCGTCAGGTGCTCAAGCATGCGGCGAAACAATGGCTGCTGGTCCTTGAGCGAAAAGCTTTGTGCAAATACCTGCTCCAGGCGTAGCGCCAACCAGCCCAGTGCTGCGCCACGGGTGCGTAATTTTGCCGGATAGACAACCGCCCAATGGTGCTCGCATAAATGACGTATCAACCCGAGGCCCGCCACCAGCCCCGGCAAGGATTCACGCTGGTACAGCGCCCAAGTCAACCAGGCCGCCACCCGCAGATCCTTGGTGTGCTGACGCAGCAGGCACTCGCTGATGTGCATGACCTCCTGCCAGTCCGGCTGGGTGCTGACATGTATCGATTGCACTTTGCCAAGCTCGGACTCCAAGGCCTCATATTCACTTGAAAAGCGCATATCGCTGCCTGCAAAGTTACCCTGCGAACAGGGCACCAAGGCAAGTTCAAGATAATAGCCACACAAAGCGCCTGAATAATCCATTTTGGACCGCACACCATTTAAAACAATTAAATTCTGCACACCTGAAGCACACTCAGGCGCAAAAAACACGATTATAAAAACCTCGCCACTCTCTCCACGAAGTTCGCAAACACTAGCTGGACAAATAACATCCGGCAAGTGTCAAATCGGCACTTAAGGATTTTCCTACAAGCCCCTAAATCATTGGCGTGCGCACCATTTTGCGCAGCAAAACCAGCACGCCATGCTCAATTAACCCTCTCCTCCAATAAGCACACGAAAAAACTAGACGAGCAAATTAATGCACACTTCTGCGCAACCAATTTCATTTAAATCGGATTAAAACATCCACCTCCTTAATGAAATCAAGCTCAATAACAAGCAACCCCCTGCTTTTACTGGGCTTGTTAATTTCAGGCACGCTTCTTGTTATAGGAACTTGCCCAGCCGGCACAACTGCCGCTGGGCACTACTTCAACCATCAGGCAAGGAAACCCGTCATGCCAACACCCGCATACCTTTCGATCACCGGTGTCAAACAAGGACTGATTACGGCAGGCACGTTTACCCAGGACTCGGTAGGCAACATTTATCAGGAGGGCCACGAAGACCAGATCCTGGTCCAGGCTTTTTCGCATCAAGTGATCATTCCCCGTGACCCGCAATCCGGTCAGCCAACCGGCCAAAGGGTTCACAAACCGCTGATGATCAGCAAGGTCTTCGATAAATCATCGCCCCTGCTGTTCAGCGCGCTGACCAGTGGCGAAGAAGTCAAATGCCAACTGCAATGGTTCCGCACCTCCTCGGCCGGCACCCAGGAGCACTATTTCACCATCGAGCTTGAGGGTGCGACCATCGTGGACATCCAGTCACGCATGCCCAACTGCCAGGCACCGGAAAACGCGCACTTCACGCATTTGGAAGATGTGCATTTCACCTATCGCAAGATCATCTGGACGCACGAAGTGGCGGGTACTTCCGGCTCGGACGACTGGCGTAGCCCGGTCGCCGGCTAACCCTGGGTGACGCAGAAACGCCGGCCATGGACGGCAGCGTTTCTGCGCGCTTGCTACACCATTGACAGTGGATGCTTGCGCTTGGGTGCACCGAACACGCGGTCGATCGCATCCAGATCGTGCTCATCCAGCACCAGTTTCGCGGCATTTGCGTTCAGCCGCACATGCTCGGGGCTCACCGCCTTGGGAATGGCAATCACACCCTCCTGACGCAGTACCCAGGCCAGGGCGATCTGTGCGGGTGTGGCCTCATGTCGGTGGGCAATTTGCTTGAGCGTCGGGCTGGACAGCAGTTCGCCGCCCTGGGCGATTGGGCAGTACGCCATCAGTGGCAAATGGTGCTGTTGCCACCATGGCAACAGGTCGAACTCGATACCCCGCTCTTCGATGTTGTAGAGCACCTGGTTGGTGGCACACGCGGGGGATGCAAGTTCCTGCAGGTCGGCGACGTCGAAGTTGGAAACACCCCAACGACCGATCTTGCCTGCCTCGCGCAGACGTTCGAACGCTTCGACGGTTTCTTCGAGCGGGTACTGGCCGCGCCAGTGCAACAGGTACAGGTCGATATAATCAGTGCCCAGCCGCTGAAGGCTGGCGTCACAGGCACGCGGCACGCCCTTGTGGCTGGCATTGTGAGGGTAGATTTTACTGACCAGGAACACCTGGTCGCGCTTGCCACGAATGGCCTCGCCTACCACCTTTTCGGCGCCACCTTCGCCGTACATTTCAGCGGTGTCGATCAGGCTCATGCCCTCGTCGATACCCAATTGCAACGCGGCGACTTCAGCTTTGCGCAGGTCCGGGTTTTCACCCATGCGCCAGGTGCCTTGGCCGATGACAGGCACGGGAACACCGGCCAGATCAATGGTGCGCATAACAACCTCCTGATGAGTTGGCGAATTAACAGTGTGGCACTGACCGGACAAAAGGGTTCAATCGAAGTATGGTTAGCCTTTACCCAATCACCAGGCAGGACCTGTAATGCTGTTTGTTGTCATGCTCGGGGGCAAGCACCCAAGGGCCAAAATCGAAGTTCACGATGTGGTGTTCGCAGTGGCGGACACGCTGCAAGCCACCTACCCGCAATTGCGAGACGGCTGGTTCGGCAGCCCCAAGGGCATGCATATCGACGCCTGGATGGCCGTCGATGGCGTAGACGGCTGGAAAGTCGAACTCAGCCAAATGGCGCCGCCTGCCGGAGCCCATCACCTGTACTTCATCAACCTGGGTGGTTATGAAGCCAAGGTGTTCGGCGAGGCCCACCATTACTTACTGGTGGTGGCTCGCGACAAACAGGAAGCCAAGCGCAAAGGCCAGCAGCAGCTATTGCAGCACTGGTCGCAGGCCCATACCGATGGCGTGATGGATATTGACGACTGCCTGCCTATCGATCTGGTGGACGGTCGCTATGTTCACCTGGTGCCAGGCGCGCACCAGCCGATCATCCAACAGAACGACTACATCACCCTGCCCTGAGCCTTTATGTACAGGGCGCCAAGGTTTTGCCAAACAAACGATTGCCATGGGTTTCCCCTTGGAAGGTATAGGTCGGCGACCCCAGCACCGCGTAACCCCGTCGGGGGTAAAAACCCAGCGCGCGCTCATTGCCCACCCACACGGTTGCCCACACGAAAGACGCCCCGCCCAGCACCGCGCGCTGTTCTGCCGCCTGCAGCAACCGATAGCCAATTCCCTGGCCGGTAAATCGCTCCTGGATGTAGAGGCGCTGCAACTCGGCGGCATCTGAAGCTGTGATCATCGAATGAGTGGCGTGGAGTTTGATCTGGGCAAAGCCAACAAGGTGGCCATTCGACTCAGCCACCACCAGCGAGAGACCGGGTTGTATCAGCAGTTGGGTGATGGTCTGCGGCGCAAAGGCTTGCAGCGCCTCTCTGGCAATCGAGGCGCGGATACCTTGGGTCGCGTAAGTATCGAGAAACACCTGCATACCGAGCACGCCGATGCATAAGGCGTCCTCGGCAGTGGCATCCCGAACAGTAATGGGCGGCGGGTTGATAACAGGCATTGAGTCTCCGTACTCAAGGGGTGCAGGGATCAACGTTTTACCACGAATGCAGCCAACAGCAATTGCCTCTACCGATGGGCCGCAGTAGGGTTTACGCCTCGCCCAATCTGCAGGAGCCCGCCATGAGCTTTTTTTCCGACCCTGATGCCGTCGCCCGCTACGCCGAAGGCCCTGTGCGTCTGGTACCGGGCTTCGATGGCTTGCAACGGATGACCATCCTGCTGCTGCGTGAAACTGTTCCAGCGACCGGCAGCGTGTTGGTATTGGGCGCCGGGGGCGGCCTGGAGCTAAAACGGTTTGCCGACGCCGAGCCAGGCTGGCGCTTTACAGGCGTCGACCCGTCGGCCGAGATGCTGAAGTTGGCGCAGGCGACACTGGGCCCTTTAAATGAGCGCGTGCAGTTGCACGAGGGTTATATCGATACCGCCCCATTGGGTCCCTTTGACGGCGCCACCTGCTTGCTGACCTTGCACTTCATTCCAGAAGAGGAACGCCTGCAAACCCTCAAGGCCTTGTGGCAACGGTTGCTACCCGGAGCACCGCTGATCGTGGCGCACCACAGTTTCCCCCAGGCACCGCAGGAAAAAAGCCGCTGGTTGAAGCGTTACGCCGCGTTTGCGGTGGACTCGGGCGTGCCGGCCGAGGATGCAGAGCGCGCGATTACCGCGATCAGCGCCAAATTGCCGGTACTGTCACCCGCACAAGATGCAGCCTTGATGGTTGAAGCCGGGTTCGAAGGCGTGGAGCTGTTCTACGCCGGCTTCAGTTTCAAAGGATGGGTAGGTTATAAACCGCGCTAGCGCTTACCAACTACCAGATGCCCCACCGCCACCACTGGAACCACCGCCTCCGGACGAACTGCTGCTTGAACTGGAGCTGCCTGAGCTTGAGCCAGACCCGCCGCCCGAACCCGAGCCGCCATCGGAAATACTCTGCAAAAACACTATAAACGCCACCACCGAAGCGGCGGGTATGGCGATGATCCAGCCTTGATAACCGTGCCCCAGCAGTAACCCGACTGCCACATACACCGCTACCACCGCCGCCACCCGCACGAAGAAGAAGCGCGGGCTATTCTTCCAGGATTGGTGGATAACGAAAAACAGTCCCATATACAACGCCAGCACCAACGCGCAGCCAAACGGCCACACCAGCCAATGGACGAAGTTGACGGCCACGAAATGGTCGACCACCAGCAGCCCGGCAACGTAGGCCAGCACCCCAATCACGCAATAAAACACGGTGCGCGCCAGCCATAAGGCGCCGAAAGTCGCGCCGCCAATCAGCAGGGTCAGCGGCAACACCAGCAGGTACATCGGCCAGTCGCGACCGCCCCCATACAGCGTCAACAGTACCGTAACCGCCACGGTGGCGATTAACGCCGGGCGCCACGGCAGCTTGCCGGCGGCGATCAGCACACCGCCGACGCCTCCCAAGATAAACGCCAACAGCACCGCAATGGCCTGCGGGTTGACCTCAGGCCCCACCGGCTTGGGCAGGTCGCCGCCGTCTACCAGCACGCCCAGGTCATCGACGGCCTGTTGAATCCCTCCCGCATAGTCACCCTGGCGAAACGCCGGGGTGATGTGCTCTTCGATGATGCGGTGGGCCAGCAGGTCGGTGACCGTGCCTTCCAGGCCGTAACCTACTTCGATACGCACGGTGTGGTCGTTTTTAGCCACTACCAGCAGGATGCCGTCATTGACGTCCTTGCGCCCCAGTTTCCAGGCACGGAACAGTTGGTTGGCAAAGTCTTCGATGGTTGCGCCGCCGGTGGTGGGCACCAGCAGCACGGCAACCTGGGCGCCCTTGCGTTGTTCGAGGGCGGCGAGTTGAGCCTTCAAGCGCTCGGTTGTGCCGTTATCCAACGTATTGGTGAGGTCGATCACCCGTTGATCGAGGGCGACCTTGATCGGCGAAGTGTCCGCCTGGGCACTGGTCAACAGGCCGATAAACACCAGCGCCAGCAGACTCAAGACGGATTGGCGCAAATACAGCCGCATGTTTTGTTACCTGAAGTTTCTTCGAGGAGGCGTCGACTTTACCTTATAGACGTATAACGCGTGACCCCACGCCCGCGACTATCTAAACTGCCCACACATATAGCAATGCGCCATAGCTGAGAACCCCATGAACCTAAAGCACCGCAACAACGTCAGTGTGATGGGCAACGGCACGGCGACCTTGGTGTTCTCCCACGGTTTCGGCTGCAACCAGGCCATGTGGAATTATATGACGCCGCACTTTACCGAGCGTTTTCGCGTCGTGATGTATGACTTGGTGGGGGCTGGCCTGTCGGACCTCAGCGCATTCGACAAGACCAAATATGCCGCGCTGGGCGGTTATGCCCGCGATTTAAACGAGATTATCGACGCTTTCGCCAGCGGCCCGGTGATCCTGGTCAGCCATTCGGTCAGCGCGATGATCGCCACCCTCGCCGACCGCCTGGCACCAGGCCGTATCGCCGCCCATGTGATGATCGGCCCGTCGCCACGCTATATCGACGACGTGGGCTACGTCGGCGGCTTCAAGCGCAGCGATATCGATGACCTGCTTGACACGCTCGACAGCAACTACCTGGGCTGGTCCAGCACCATGGCCCCCGTGATCATGGGCGCCCCCGAGCAACCGGCGTTGAGTGCCGAGCTGAGCGACAGTTTCTGCCGTACCGAACCGGACATCGCCAAGCAATTTGCGCGGGTGACCTTTATGTCGGACAACCGTAAGGACGTGATCGGCCTGACCACGCCCGTGCTGATCCTGCAATCACGTGACGACCTGATTGCACCCGTGGCGGTGGGCGAATACCTGCACAGCGTGCTGCCCAACAGCACCTATTGCCTGGTCGATAATGTCGGCCATTGCCCGCATATGAGCGCGCCCGAGGCCTGCACGAGGGCGATGGACAACTTCCTGGCGCCATGGGCCATGGCTGATGTCGGCTGATCTGTTCGACAGCGCCGCCTGTGCCCTGGCGGTGACGGCTGAAGACGGCACGATCCTGCGCGCCAACACGCTGCTCGGCCAATGGCTGGGGCTGCGCAGTGCCGAGCTGTGCGGGCGGCGGTTTCAGGATTTGCTGACCATGGGCGGGCGAATATTCCACCAGACCCACCTGACGCCGATGCTGCGCATGCGTGGCAGCGTCAGCGAAGTCAAACTCGACTTGGTGCACCACGACGGCCACAAAGTGACCGTACTGCTCAACGCCAGCGCCCGCGAACAGGCTGGCGCATTGGTACACGACCTGGCGCTGTTCGGTACCACCGACCGCGACAAGTACGAGCGCGAGCTGCTCAATGCGCGCAAGCTTGCCGAAGCCTTGTTGCAGGAACGCACCAGCACCGAATTGGCGCTGCATCAGGCCCAGGCGGAACTGAGCGAAGCCTATGCCATCGCCCAGCGCCGCGCGTTGTTTGCCGAGCAGATGGTGGCGATCGTCAGCCATGACTTGAAAAACCCACTGACCGCCATCCGCATGGCCACCGACATGCTTGCACGCAGCGAGCGCACGCCCAGGGAGCATCAGTTGCTGGGCCATATCGGCCAGTCCTCCGAGCGCGCCCAGCGAATGATTGCCGACCTGCTGGATTTCACCCAGGCCCGGGTCGGCCACGGGATCAGCATCAAGACCACACCCCTGGACCTGCACGGCGTGATCCGGCACGCCGTGGATGAACTGCGCGTGGCCTTTCCCAAGGCCACGTTAAAGCACCAGGCCGATGGTATAGGCCAAGCGTGCCTGGATGCCGACCGGGTGCAGCAGATCATTGGTAACCTGGTGGCCAACAGCGTGGCCTATGGCGACTTGTTGATGCCAATTACCATCACCTCACGCTTGGGCGAAGGTGGCTGCCAAGTGGCCGTGCATAACCACGGTGCCGCGATCCCGCAAACGCTGCTGGCCGGGCTGTTCGAGCCCATGACCCGAGGCACCGACCAGGGCAGCGAGGTGCGTAGCGTGGGGTTGGGCCTGTATATCGTGCGTGAACTGGCCAGGGCGCACGGTGGAGACGTGGCGGTGAGTTCCTGCGTCAACGAGGGCACGACCTTTACCGTAACGCTTTAAAGCAGGTACGCCGTGCCCTGCATGATCGGCTCGACACGGCCGGTCAACACCACACCGCCCTGCCCGTCCCACTGCACAGTGACCGTGCCACCGTCGCATTGCACCTGAACCGTGGCGTCCAGCAACCCGCGCCGAATCCCATTGACCACCGCGCCACAGCAGCAGGAGCCGGAACCCAGCGGCACACCCCCGCCGCGCTCCCAGATACGCAGGCGGATGTGGCTGCGGTCCAGCACCTGCACAAAATGCACATTGGTGTTGGCCGGGAACAGCGGATGGGTTTCCAGCGCCGGGCCCACGGCCGCCACGTCGATGGTGCTGATGTCGTCGATAAAATACGTGCAATGCGGGTTACCCATGCTGCAGGCGGCAGGCGCGCCATCGATGGGCAAGGTGCGGGTGTCCAGCGCGTCAGCCAGTGGTACGCCAGACCAGTCCAGCGAGGGCGCGCCCATGTCCACCGACACTTGCTGGCCGGCGGCCCGCACGCACGTCAGCAAGCCTCGATCCGTGCGCAATACAATGGCGTCGCGACCGGTCTCATGCATCAAGCGGTCGGCCACGCCGCGGGTGGCGCTGCCGCAGGTTTGCAGCGGCGTACCGTTGGGGTTCCAGAACTTGATGCGGGCCAGGGCGTCTTCGCAGTCGAGCACCACCGCCAGTTGGTTGAAGCCGATACCGGTGTGGCGGTTGCCCAGCCGCCGGGCGACCTGCGCAGTGATCGGGTCGTCCAGGCCACGGCGGTCGATGATGATGAAATCGTCGCCATGGGCATGCATCTTCACAAAGGGCAAGGTCATGGGCGGTCCTCGGTCGAGATCAGCCTGCAAGCATACGGGAGTTTCATCCAAGCCGTTTCAGCCGCGTGCTAGCGTTGGTACATCCTTATCCAACAGAACCGTCCATGAACAAAACCACCCTTGCCTTTACCTTGCTGCTGGCCGCGTTGCCCGCGGTGACGATGGCTGCAAGCCTTTGCCAACCTGCGTCGGCAAACCCGGCAGCCCACGCGCTGCTGGCCGCCGCCCAACGGCATTTGGCCGACCAGCCTGCGCCATTGCCGCAGGTGCACACCGAAGGCACCCTGCCGAACCATGGCATTCGCGAGCAAAGCCTGGTTGCCGAAAAGGACTGGCCGCTGATGCGCCAGGCGGCGCTGGTCTGGCGCATCAGCGGTGACCCGCGTTACCTCAGGCAAGTCGACGACTACCTCGCCGCCTGGGCCGATGTCTACCAGCCGGATTTCAACCCCATCGACGAAACCAATCTCGATATGCTGATCACGGCCTATGCGCTTACCGCCGACCACCTGCGCCTGGAAACCCGCGCCGCCAGCCGCCGTTTGATCAGCAAGCTGGGCAATGGCTACATCGCGCATATCGAACAATTCCACGGCCAGAAAAAAGGCACCCAGACCAATAACTGGCAGAGCCACCGCATCAAGTTGGTGACCCTCGCCGCCGCCGCACTCAACGACCAGGCCATGCTTGAGCACGCTCATCAACTGTTTAAACAGCAAGTGGCCGATAACATCCTGCCTGACGGTTCGGTCACCGACTTCCAGGACCGCGACGCCCTGCATTACGTGGCCTACGACCTTGAACCGCTGGTGCAGGCCGCACTGGCGGCCAAGGCCTACGGCGGCGACTGGCTGAGCCTTAAGAGCAATGGTGCGTCGCTGGGCGCCGCCCTCGACTGGCTGGTGCCTTACGCCACTGGGCAACGCAGCCACCAGGAGTTCGTGCACACCCACGTTCAGTTCGACAAAGACCGTGCCACAGTAGGCGAAGCCGGTTACAGCGGCACCTGGGATGCCAAAAGCAGCGCGACGCTGTTCTGGCTGGCGGCGCAACTGGATAAACGCTACCTGCCCGTGGCCACACAACTGGCGGCCCACCCGGCCGATTGGATCAGCGCCTGCTATTTGAAGTAAGCGCGGCTAGACTGGCCGGGCGCCCTATTCAAAGGATTGACCATGCTTATTGTATTCAGCGGCCTGCCCGGCACCGGCAAGACCACGATTGCCAGCGAACTGGCACGTCGGATAAACGCGGTTTACCTGCGTATTGATGTGATTGAACAGGCGCTTCGGGATGCAAACGTACTGACCGGTGATGTGGGCGCCAGCGGTTATGGCGTGGCGAATGCGCTGGCATTGAGTAATTTGAGAATGGGGCAGACGGTGATTGCCGACTGTGTGAACCCGCTGAAGGAGAGCCGGGAGGCGTGGCAGGCCGTGGCGGCGACAGCGGGCGTCGAGATGCTTGATATTGAGGTGGTTTGCTCTGACCTGCTGGAACATCAGCGCCGGGTGGAGGGCCGCACGGGCGATATTGCCGGGTTGGTGCCGCCCTCCTGGCAGTCCGTTTCAGTACATGAATATGAGGCGTGGGCTGAGACGCCACTGACTGTCGACACTGCAAGTGTGACAGCCGCCGAGGCCGTCGAAGTGATCCTGGCACACATCACCCCTGTGGCGAGCGGGCTTACCGTGGCGAGCAGGCTTGCCCTGCGTTGGGCTGCGAAGCGGCCCTAATACAGTCACCGCGTTTTCTCAGAGACACATAAGCGTCTGGTTTTGGGACTGCTACGCAGCCCAACGCAGGGCAAGCCTGCTCGCCACAACAACCCCGTCTGCCACAACAAACCAGCTAGCCACAACAAGCCCGTCTGCCACAGTGAGTTTTTAGAGCACCGCTCCCATCGCCTTCACCAACACCGGGTCACGCCCATAAATATCCGGCGAGTACACCAACCCGCCTTGGCGATCGACTTCCACTGTCCAGTAACCCAACAGCACCGGCACTGGCGTGGCCAGCCTGAATTCATGGGTTGTGCCGGTGGCCAGCAATTCTTCGGTGCGCGTGCGTTCGGCCGGGGTTACCAGCAGGTCGCGCAGCATCATCGGCTGCTCAACCCGCACGCAGCCCGAACTGAATGCCCGTGGGCCTTTGGTAAACAGCGGCTGGCTCGGCGTGTCGTGCAAGTAAACGGAATAGGGGTTGGGAAAGCGCATCACGATGCGGCCCAGCGGGTTGCGCGGGCCGGCCTCCTGGCGCAGCAGAATGTTGCCGGGGTGCGACCAATCCACCTGGTCGGCCGTCAATGGGCGGCCCTGGGCGTCGAGCACTTGCAGGTTTTGCTGGCGCAGGTATTCGGGGTTGAGGCGGATGGCCGGGAGTTTGTCCTCACGCATGATCGTCGGCGGGATGGTCCACGTGGGGTTGAGGGTAAGCCGGGTAATGCGCGACTTGAGCAGCGGCGTCTGGCGTTCGGCACGCCCCACTTGCAGGCGGGTTTGCCACACCGGGATGCCGCTCTGGTAAACACTCAATTGCGCAGCCGCGACGTTAACCACGACACCTTCGGGTTCCAGGTCCTGAGCCAGCCAACGAAAACGTTCGAGGTTGATG
The DNA here is from genome assembly GCF_021605825.1 of Pseudomonas sp. PA-6-3C. Classification (NCBI taxonomy): domain Bacteria; kingdom Pseudomonadati; phylum Pseudomonadota; class Gammaproteobacteria; order Pseudomonadales; family Pseudomonadaceae; genus Pseudomonas; species Pseudomonas sp. PA-6-3C. Next base: position 38,529 of record NZ_WKDV01000029.1, on the reverse strand, counting down.
CGCAACTGATCGCGGCGCATCGCCGGGCTGATATTGAGTTCGGCCACAGTACCCGTGCCTATCACACCGTCGGCCTGCAACGAGTGGCTGAGCTGGAAGGCCTTGACCGCCTTGACCAACTCGTCACGGTACTGCCGGCTGTTGCCCGTCGGCGCCTTGGCGAGATAACCACCGCTATATAAGCGCCGCGCCAGGTCGGGCACGCGCGGGTCCTCCATGCCTGGCTTGAGCAGCGGCCCGGTGGCGACCGGGTCCCAATGGGGCAACGGCTGCAGGCGCACAGTGGCGTAGGTATTGCGCAAGCTGCGGTACAGGTCGGCACTGGGGCGCGCCTGATCAAAGGCTTGCGCCATGTCTTGCAGGCCGGTGGTGGCAAAAGCCAGCACTTGGGTATTGGGGTCGAGGGTGGGTGGCTGGGAATGCCACAGCGGCTCGAAACGCGACTGTTGCAGGCGCCCGTAATGCAAATCCTGCAGGGCTTGCAGGTATTGCCGGCTGCTGCCGATATCGCTGCACAGCACGTTACCCGTGGCATCCACGGTAGGCAGGCTATAGTGGGTGGGGTCCAGGCCATCGTCGGCCAGCATCAGCAACTGAGATTGCAGAGTGTGGCGGCGCTCATCGGACCACAGCGTCACATTGCCCTGTTGCTGGTAGAACGCCTGCAAGCGCGCTTGGGTCGTTGCGTCTATCTGCGCGGCAAGGTTGGGGCAAACGCTGGGCAGTTCAGAAAGGGCCAACTGCACCGGGCTGGTCGAAACCACCGGCACAGCGTCCACCGGCAGCTCATCAGCTGTCGCGACCAGTGGTGCAACGAGCAGGCAAATGCTCAAGTAACATGCGTGTTTTTTGAACAATTGACTTAACTCCAATCCACAGCGGGGGGGATGTACTGTAGATGCTGACTTTAATATGCCGCGCCGGCTTGATCGCCATGACCCTGGCTACGCTGAGCAATGTTACGCTCGCCGCCACTGCCAACCCTCCTACTTTGTATAGCAGCCTGGCGCGCTCGGCTCCAGAACTCAATCCCACTGTACTGAAAAGCGCCCTGAGCGCGGTGCAATGCGCGGTCAATAACGGCGAGGAACGCTCGGATCGCCTGGCCGTCATTGACTACTCCCAGCCCTCTACCGCCCGTCGGCTGTGGATCTTCGACCTACGCAAGAGGTCCCTGGTACTGCGCGACCTGGTGGCCCATGGTGCCAAATCCGGGGAAAACTTTGCCACGCAATTCTCCAATCGGGAAGGCAGCCACCAATCCAGCCTGGGTTTGTTCCGCACCCAGGAGAGTTACTTGGGCACCCACGGCTACTCGTTGCGCATGGACGGCCTGGAGCCGGGCTTCAATGACCAGGCCCGCGACCGCGCACTGGTGATTCATGCGGCCGACTACGTCAACCCGGCGTGGAGCAAGCGCGAAGGCCGAATCGGCCGCAGCCAGGGTTGCCCGGCCGTGCGCCCGCAAGTAGCGCGCCAGGTGGTAGACAAACTCAAGGATGGGCAGTTCATGTTCTCCTGGTACCCGGACCAGCGCTGGCTGAAGTCGTCGACGTATCTCAACTGCAAACCCCAACAGGTGGCGAGTAGTCGTACAATCCGTGGTGGTTAGCCTGTCCCCACAGATAAAAGAGAGCGTCGCATGCTTCTACACACCTCCACCTGGATCGAAATCGGGCAGTTTCTGGAACGCAGCCGCACGGTGGTTATTCCCATTGGCTCCAACGAGCAGCATGGCCCCACCGGCCTATTGGGCACCGACTGGATGTGCCCGGAAATCATCGCCCACGAGGCGCAGAAAAACGCCGACATCCTGATCGGCCCGACCTTCAATATCGGTATGGCCCAGCACCACCTGGGTTTTCCCGGGACCATTTCCCTGCGCCCTTCCACCTTTATCGCTGCCATTGGCGATTGGGTGCGTTCATTGGCCGGGCATGGTTTCGAGAAAATCCTGTTCTTGAATGGTCACGGCGGCAATATCGCCACCATCGAGGCGGCCTTTTCCGAGCTGTACGCCGAAGCCAGCTACGCGCGCCGCCCGGCCGGGTTTGCACTCAAGCTGGTGAACTGGTGGGACCTGGAAGGCGTCAACGAACTGGCTCACCGCCAATTCCCGGTGGGCCACGGCAGCCACGCCACGCCGTCGGAAATTGCAGTGACGCAGTGGGCGTACCCAGAGTCGATCAAGTCGGCTGAGTATTCGCCACAAATCGCCAACACCGGGCCGATCCGCGAAGCGCTGGACTTTCGCGCACGCTTCCCCGACGGGCGCATGGGCTCTGATCCTGCGCTGGCGACGGTGGAAAAAGGCGGTGAGTTGGTGGCGTTGGCAGCCAAGGGGTTGGTCAACAGCGTGAACGCCTTCAGCAACGAAGCCAAACCCTAGGCCCACCATAAATCCAAATGTGGGAGCTGGCTTGAACGGTGTGAAGGCTCGGATTACTTGCAATCCTGTGCCGCCAACTCAAGCCGCGATGGCTTGATCGCCGACGCCAGTGGCTTACGCTCATACAGGAACACCTTGGTGCCGTCCTGGGACTTGTAGGCTTCCAGTACATCATCGGCGGCAATCTTGCTGGTCAACACCACTTTGGCATGACGCGAGTTCTGGGTCACCGTCGAGGTAATGCCGTGTTTTTCAAGCTTGGGCAACACGCACTGCACATAGCCTTCAGGGGTCTTATTGGTTTGCAGGGTCAAGCTCGGAGCGTTGGGAGCGGTGATACAACCGGTCAGCAACAAAGGAGCCGCAGCCAGGGCCGGAACGAAAAAAGCGCGCATATAAAATCCTGAGTATAAAAAGAAAAGTTCACATCAACTGGCGCTTACCAACGCCTTGAGCGACACATCGAACTGCTTCAACGCATCAAGCTGTACATCACGCTGCTGTTCAATCTGTGCGGCAATTTCCGGCACCGCCTTGTCATGCACCCACACAGACGGCACCTGTTTGTGCACCGAGCCTTCAGCCTTGGCGATGTATTGCAGGTTCGCGTCATAGAACCGTGCAACAAAGCGCGCCTCAACCTGATCGTTACGCTGGGTCAGCAGCTGGTTGTGGGTATCGAGCACCACCACCACATCCGGGTGCGCCTGCACCAATTCATCGAGGCTGCTATAGACCGTTACTGTAAGAAAAGTGCCCTGCAACGAACTCATTAACCAATCGATGGCCAGTTCCGGGTCGGAGCTGTTGACGAACGCTTCACGGATGCGCCCGTCGAGGGCATCCTTGGCGCCGTTCATGGCCATGGCGTGGTAGCGTTCAAGGTAGCTGAGGTTGTCGCGGGTGTTTTCGCTGTACAACACCCCCACCGATTGCGCGTGCCGCAGGGAGTCTACGCTACCGACGAGAGGCAGCAAATGGCTTGTACGCAGATCATCGGCAATCGCCGGGTTGGCCAGCACCGTGGTGCCGAGCATCAGTATCATCAGGCCCAGCTGGATTATCGTCCTCATCGCGCATTTCCTTGAACAGCGTGTCGATGGCGTGATTGTCCGCTTTTGGCGCAAAAACAGAACGTGTGATCCTTGATGGTGACTATCATTTGAACCGATAGTGTCAGGCAGCCTAACTCCATAAAACCTATAAGGACCACGCCATGAAGCCCCACCAGAAAACCTTCGACCGCATCCGCGAAGCCGTATTGCCGGAGTTTCGCGAGCGGGTCGCCGATTACCTGGTTGAATATGAGAACGTGCTGCAGGACGACACCGCAGACGCCGACCTGCGTTACGCCAGCGCCCAGCAACTGCTCGGTTACCTGCGCGGCTTGAACACCACGCGGGTGTTGGGCATGGCCGATTGGGAAGACCTGGGCCGGCGTGTGGCCCAGGAATGGCTGTAACCCCTAGAGCGCCGGGCGGTGCAGGTTGACCCAGGCCTGCACGGAAGGCCGCTGCCATTGGTGTTGTGCATAGGCCACCAACTCGGCGGGCACGTTGTCACCGTTGAGGATCAAACGGTTGAGCATCACCGCCAGGTCCACATCGACTATCGACCACGCACCGAACAGGTACAGCGGGTTGCCTGCCAATAACGCCTGTGCCGCCTGAATCAACTTGTGCGCGGCCGCCTCACCCGCAGGCGACAACGGCGGCATCTTCTGCCCATAGAACACCACCAGCGTCGAACGTTCCTGGCGAATAGCCTGCAAGTCGCTGCGCAACCACGCCTGAACCTGCCGCGCCCTCGCCCGCTGTTTTAAGTCCGTCGGGTATACCGTGGTCTGGGGGAAAGCCTCATCCAGGTATTCGCTGATTGCAGAGGACTCCGACAAGGCGAAGTCGCCTTCCACCAACGTGGGCACACGCTGAGTCAGGGACAGTTGGACAAATTCCGCTGCCTGGTTTTGCGCCGTGTCCAGGTCAAGGGTGACGGTTTCGAAGGTCATGCCCTTTTCCAGCAGGGTGACGAATACCGACATGGCGTAGGGGCTGGTGTATTGGGCATCCACGTAAAGGCGCAACGATGGTGAAGGCATAAAAGCTCTCCTTGGGTGAGAGACCACGCTACGAGATCGGCGCCCAGAAAGACAATGCGCTGTTTTTATAGGGGCATTCCTGGTGGGAATGCATACTTTTATCCAGCGCTCGCCAATACTTGATCAAATGCATAGCCCATCATGTTATTCAAGAACTTCTCTTGCCCATTGTCCACCGTGGTGCCTGAAACCTCAGTGGTGGTAAGTTCAATATCACTGAATGCGATCACTCGGCCCATCGTGCCGCCTACCAACCAAAAAAGCACATAAGCACCAAAAGTAGCCAACACCTTGCTGCCTGGGGGAAGTTGTGTTGCAGTCATTGCAAGTGATGCAGACCCCTTGATTGTCACGCCTGAAGAGTTGCCGAAATAGCTGCTCAAGTTTTCCGTTGTGGAAGACAAGCCACTGTAAACCCCCACAACAGGCACGCCAGCAAGCGTACCGGTATGCCCAAATCGCTGTAAAACATTCAACATGCCTACAGCGGCGCCATTATCACAGGCTAACAGTAAGACGCCGCCTAGCGCTGCATATTCTTTCAACCTATCTGCTTGTGCCACGGTAAAACTACTATTATGTAACCCGACAGACAGCACATCATATTTAGCCTTCAATTCAGCAGCCGTTATAGAGGGAGCAACAATATCTGCCGCGGCATCAATAGCGTCTACAGACTGGATTTTATTATAAGTCCCGTTGGGTCCGTAATTTGCGGGCTCTTTAACCTGCGCCATCAAATTGGGGTAACTTGAATTACCAATGGCGACACTCGTAAAACCAAACTTTATAACCTGCAACTTTACTGGCTTGGTCACGGCCGCAGTCGCCGCCGAACAACAATGACGGTGCACATGAACATGCACGTGTATATGCACATCCTCACCATGATTGGAGCAGCCCGCAGGGTCTTTATCACACTCATCAGTTACAACAGTGCAACATACGTCACTCGGAGGGTTGGTTGAATCAGACATGATCAAGACTCCTATTGCCTAAAAGCACTTCTTCCAGCCTCAACGCATCGGGCAGAGGCTGACCTTCAGGCACTACACAGCCATTCCAAGGCTGCGTCTACTGTCAGAACTAACAGGCTCCTCGCCAAAAGGTGGCTGACCACGATAAAGGCATTCCTGGCGGAAACAGGCGACTTAGTGGCAATATCACATCGTTTAGCCTCCCCGCAAACCAGCTCCCACACTCGCAACACTCACCCATGGCTTTCAAGGAAGATAAGCTTATGAAACAAGCAGTTGTGGTTATCCACGGCATCGGCGAACAGCGCCCAATGGACACGCTACGCGGCTTCGTCGAAGCGATGATCCCTGCCGCCCCGCCCGATGGCACACCGTTTTACTGGAGCAAGCCAGACCGGCTTTCGCGCAATTTCGATCTGCGCGTACTGAAGTCGTCAGGTCGCACCTCCACGGACTTCTATGAATACTACTGGGCCCACAAGATGCAGGGCACCAAGGTCGGTCACCTACTGGGCTGGCTATGGGATATTTTCAAACGCCCGCGCCGTGACATTCCCGAGGCCATCGTGCCGATCTGGCGCACCACGCGCTGGACGCTGATGGTGCTCCTGCTGCTGATTGCCAGTGGCACTCTAGCCACGGCCTGGGGCGGGTTCGAGCCCAGTGACAATCCGTTCGCACTGTTGCCACTGCTGCTTGGCGCCATCGGGCTAGGGTTGCGCTATTCAGCGCTGTCTTACCTCGGCGATGCGGCGCGCTACTTGAGTCCCAACCCGCAGAACGTGGTGATTCGCGAACAGATCCGCGCAGACGGGGTGGCGTTGCTGCGCGCCCTGCACAACCAGGGCGACTACGACCGTATCATCGTCGTCGGCCACAGCCTGGGCAGCGTGATTGCTTACGACATCGTCGGTTACCTGTGGCATGAACACCACGACCAATTGACCCAAGTGATCCCCAGCAACCGCGAGCTGGCCAACCGTTATGCCGCCAATGCCACGTTGCAACCGGTGATTAATGATGCATTGCCCAACGCCGGCGCCGCCCTCGATGGCAGCCTGGGCAGCACCTTGAGGTTCCGCGAGCAGCAGGCCCAGGCATTTATCGAGCAACGCGGCCTGGGCAATCCGTGGCGCATCAGCGACCTGGTCACCGTCGGCAGCCCGATGGCCCACGCCAGCCTGTTGTTGGGCCGCAGTGTGAGTGACTTCAAAAAACGCATTGAACGCCGCGAAGCGCCGGCCTGCCCACCGACCGAAGACACCAAGGGCTATGGCTATAACGCACGCAAGCCAGTGATGCTTGGGCAAAAACCGTTTACCCCGCAGTACCTGCACCATGCTGCGGCGTTTGCCGTGACGCGCTGGACCAACCTCTACTTTCCCGCGCCCTACGGCTTGTTTGGCGATATCGTCGGCGGCCCGGTCAAGCCGGTGATGGGTGCAGGCGTGCTGGATTTACCCGTCACCGTAGGCACCTGGAAAGGCTGGCTCGCCCGCTCCTGGCTGAGCCACACCCATTACTGGAGCGAGCGCGGCGGTGCCCAGGGTTACCTCGGCACGCTCACTCAGGATGACAGCGCAATCAGCCATGGCCAGCGCCCGTCGGCCACCGAAGCCTTGCGCTGGGCGGTCGACCTCAAGGGGTTGCGGCGCTTTCGTCCGGTGGGCGCCAAGGCAGCCTTGGCACCCACCGAGGTCTAGGAGGCCCATGATCGCTCCCACGCAATGGGAACGATCACGGCCTAGCCGGCGAAACCACCGGCCTTGAGAAACTCATGCTCGGGTTGGGTGGTTGCCCTGGCCAATACCGCGTTGCGATGGGGAAACCGCCCAAACCGTTCAATGATATCCGCGTGTTCCTTGGCCCAATGGTAGGTGCTGGCATCCAAATACTGGTTCAGCGCCAGCGAACGCTGCTGGTCCGCCGGATCTTCGGAATGTTCAAACGGCAGATAACAGAAGGCGCGCAGTTCGGGCTCGATCTGTTGATCCAACCCGGCGTCCACCGCCCGCCGCGCATACAAACGCGCCAGCGGGTCGGTGGCAAACATATGTGCCGTGCCGCGAAACGCATTGCGCGGGTATTGATCCAGCAAAATCAGCAAGGCCAGCGCACCCTGCGCCGAATCCAGCCAGCTTTCCAACTCACGCCGGGCGGCTTGCATATGCGTGGCGTGAAAGGTCTCGCGAAAGGCTGCGTCAAACGCGTCGTCCTTGGCGAACCAGCGTTTTGGCCCTGCCTGCTTCCAGAACGCGATCACTGCCTCGGCGGATTGTTCGTTCATGCTCGTCATCGTCCTCTCCAACACTTAACACAAAAAAAGCCGCACAGACTTCATCATCGACGTCGGCGATATCCATCAAGTGTCCCACATGGGCTGCGCAAGCTTGCGCGCGGTCGCACCATTGCACATAGGGTTTACCTGATGATCCACCGTCTTGCCCAGGTTTTCAGCGACTCCAATAGCCAAGTGCGCAACAAGCTGTCGGGTACAACATCAACGGGATCTTTGTCGCCAACTGCGCGATCTCGGTGATGCTGTACCGCTGGAAAAGCCTTGATGCCATTGAGCTCAAGCGCCCTGTGGCCTGAAACTGCGCGCCACCGGGTTCAAGGCGCAATAACGTGCAGGTAGAACGCGTGAAACATGAAATACGCACACCCGGCCAACGCCAGCCCCATGCAGCGGTTGAACCAGGTAAACGCCGCCGCCCCGTTGATCCGCCGCCCCAACAGTGCGCCCAACAATGCGTAAACCCACGGCGCGCCGACCGCCCCCAGCCCCAGCAAGGCCGATACGCCAAAGATCGAGACCCCGGTAATATGCGCCGCCGGCAACATCACGCTGGTGATTGGCAACACCGCGACGATGCCCTTGGGGTTGAGCAACTGGATCACCAGGCCATTCCAGAAGGTCAAGGTTTTGGCAGGCGTGCTTGGGGCGTCATCCACCTCGGTACGTGCGGTGAACACCTGGTAGGCGAGGTACAGCGTGTACACGCCGCCAATCAAAGAAATATACGGCAATGCCGCCTGGGAAATGATCGCTTCGCCGGTGTAGCCAAACAGCACGAACATCAGCAGCATCGCGCACCCCACGCCGATGTAGAAACCGCTGGAGCGACGCAATTTGCCCGTAAGCCCGGCATTGAGGCCCATCAAATTGACCGGACCGGGGCTGTACATGACGCTGAACGCGTAAAGGAAAATGTCCATGGCGAACCTGCAGTAGAAGAAGTCGGGCGAGTCTACTGAGCGGGGTGGTGCGCAATCTTGAACGTTTGTGGTTGATTGGCGCACACGTGGCGAGGGAGCTTGCTCCCGCTGGGCTGCGCAGCAGTCCCGAAGCCACACTCTGTAGTGAGTCCCTGGGCGCCCGCTACACATTAAATCGGGGCCGCTGCGCGCCCCAGCGGGAGCAAGCTCCCTCGCCACAGGTAGAGTGTCAGCCGGCCAAACGATAGAATCATCCAATGCGGTCAGATTTTTGACCCGGCTTGTCAGCGAATGGGAAAACGGCACCCTGCGGTTTGACAAACCTGGTGAGTGCCTATTGGGCGTGTTTCGTCACGACCTGTTGATTGCGATCGGAGGTGTTTCACGTGATCCGTACTCCAATCCAGACACCGGCCGGTTACGCCGAGTGTACGTTGCCCCCTCAATGCGCAGACACAACGTTGGCAAGGCGCTGGTGCAACGGTTATTGGAACACGCAGCGGCACATTTTCAACAGGTGCACCTGACCACCGATACACCAGAAGCCGCAGCGTTTTATCTGCGCTGCGGCTTTCATCAGATAACCAATGGCACAGCAACCCACGCGAAATCGCTTGTGCCGGGCGTCACCGGACCTTGAGCCTTACATCAACGGAATCGAGTAATTCACAAATACCCGGTTCTGGTCCTGGTCCCGCGCGACTTCGCTGCGCGACACGCCATTGCGCCAGCCGAACCCGACGTTCTTGAACGGGCCGCTTTGCACCACGTAGTCCAGGGAGATATCCCGTTCCCATTCGCTGGCGTTGTTGCCGCTGGCGGTGAGGATGTGGTCGCCCTTCAAGTACATCACCGACGCTTTCAGGCCGGGCACGCCGAGCGCGACGAAGTCGTAGGCGTATTGGGCAAAGGCCGTGCGTTCACCGGCCTGGATAAACGTTTGCACGGTACGATCGGTGTAGAGGTACAGGCTGGAGCCGCCCTCCCCTTTATTCACCAGCCCGCCCTGGTTGAGTTGGGCGAAGTTGCTGTCGTCCGAGACTTGCTGATAACCGGCGGTAATGGCGTGCGGGCCGAGCGAATAGATGAACGCGGCGCTCCAGGTGTTGTTGTCGATCTCCCCCGTGCCGTTCTTGGTATAGCCGCTGAACTTATAGCCTTCTGCACGGCCGGCGGCGCTGCTGTTTTTGCCGTCGGAGGTGGTCTTGAAATAACGCAGATCGGTTTTCAGTGAGCCGTAGTCACCCAACGGCAACACATGGATCAGCCCGGCAAAGTGTTGTTGGTAATAGTCTTCAAGGTTGGCGTAGTAGTACTGCACCAGCAGGTCCTTGTTTACTTGATAGTCGGCACCGGCGTAGTTGAATTTATTGCTTTCCTGGGTGCCGCCTGCCGCTGCCAGGCCACTGCGGTCGCTGGACCCGCGGCCGGTGGTGTGTTGCAGTTGGCCGCCAATCAAGGTCAGGTTGTCGATGTCTTTACTGGTGATCTGCCCACCTTCGAAAGACTGTGGCAACAGACGGCCATCGTTGCTCACCAGAATCGGCAGGTTTGGGCGCAGGTAGCCGTAGCGCAGCTCGCTCTTGGCGAAACGCGCCTTGGCGGTCGCACCGCCACGGGCCCAGCTGTCGGCAGCTTTGCCGTCATCGTTGGGGATCATCGAGCTGCCGACATGGCGGCCGGCACCACTGTCGAGGGTCAGGCCGAGCATGCCGATAGCATCCAGGCCAAAGCCTACGGTGCCGTCGGTAAAGCCCGACTGGTAGTTGAGAATAAAGGCCTGGCCCCACTCTTCGGTCTTCGACGGCGCGGCGGTGCCGTCGCGGTTATCGTTGTTGAAATAGAAGTTACGCATGTTCAGGTTGGCTTTGCTGTCGTTCAGAAAGTCAGCCGAGGCCAAGGGGCTCAGGGCAATGCCCAAGCCGCCGGTCAATACGCTTAAAACATTCAAAGTGGCTTTCATCAAGGCGAACTCCGGCGCGGAATCCAAGTTCCGGGCGCAAAAAAGGGCAGCAGGATGCACACGACCAAACGTGAGTGGGTCGCTGCGTTAACTAACGTTCAATTACCTGGTTGTAAGGAAGTGGACCTCCGTGAAACCTCAGTCAATCAATCCATGGGCGTCATAAAACGGATACGGCCCCGGGTAGTCCCCGAACACACCGTTGTGGCTGATCAACCCGTGCTGTTCATCCCAGCGATGCAACAGGTAACCCGCCGGCTCCAGGTTGAAATGCGCGGGCGCGGCGTCTTGCAGGTCGAGCACGATCTGATGGGAAGTGCCGGGGCAGACACAACTCAGGCTGCCGCCAAAACGCCGCTGCATCGGGCGGTGCAAATGGCCGCACAACAGACGCTCCACTTGTGGGTGACGGGCGACGACCTTTTCCAGCGCAGCCGCGTTGATAAAAGGTTCACGGTCCATATGACCGATGCCGCTGATAAACGGCGGGTGATGCAGGATCAGCAGGGTCGGTACATGCGGGCGCAGCGCCAATTGCACGTCCAGCCACCGCAACTGGCTTTCCAGCAACTGCCCGCCATGGCCACCGGGGATGGTCGAATCGAGGCCGATCAAACGCAACGGGTGCTCATCCACAACCCAGTCCAGCGGGCCATCCGCCGACGTCGGCAAATAGCGGTGATCGCCGAATGCATCCAGCAACGGCCCACGCGTGTCATGGTTGCCCGGCACCACATAGCAAGGCATGTGCAGGCGCGACAGCTCCGGGTGCAGCACGGCGTATTCATCGGCGCGACCAAAATCCACCAGGTCGCCGCTGACCACCACGATGTCGGGCCGTGGGTCACTGGCATTCAGATGGTCGACGGCACGGCGCAGTGCGCCCAGCGTGTCGACCACGCCATAGGTGAGGCGATTACCGGCTTTCAGGTGCAGGTCGCTGATCTGGGCAACAACAAACGGACGGTTCACAGTAAATTCTCAAGCATTGAGGGTAAATAACTTGTGTGGCGCAATCGCCAGGGCAATCGGTGCGCCGACGCTGTGCAATAGGTTGTCGCTGCTGTCCACCAGCAGCGGTTGGGCGCCACCGACATCCACCAGCAGGCGGCTTTGTGCACCCTGGAAGAATTGCGCCACAAGATGGCCGTGCACGTGCCCTTCGTCTTCCATCACCCGCAAGTGTTCGGGCCGGCAATAGACGGTGCTCGGCGAGTCAGCCCTGTGCCACGGCAACTCGCCGCCGCAGACTTTCAGGCCGTGGGCGGTGCGATCAAGCACCACAAAGGCATTGAGGTTGCCGACAAAGCCTGCGACGAACGCATTGGCCGGTTGCTGGTAGATCTCCCGCGGGCTGGCCAGTTGTGCAACACGGCCCTGCTCCATGACCAGGATGCGATCGCCCAGGGCCATGGCTTCGCCTTGGTCGTGGGTGACAAATACCGAGGTGATGCCCAACCCACGCAACAGCTCATCCAACTCACTGCGCAAACGCTCGCGTAATTGCGCATCCAGGGCTGCCAACGGCTCGTCCAGCAACAGCACTTTGGGGCGCGGCGCCAAGGCTCGCGCCAGGGCCACGCGTTGGCGCTGGCCCCCGGACAATTCGTGGATGCTGCGTTTGCCGTGGTTCTGCAAACCCACCAGTTCCAGCAGTTCTTCACAACGCTTGTTGCGCGCAACGGGCGACAGGCCGCGAATCTTCAAGCCATAGACGATGTTCCCGGCCACATCCAGGTTGGGAAACAGCGCGTAATTCTGGAACACCATGCCCACATCGCGGCGCTCGATCGGCAGGCGGGTGACGTCCTGGCCGCCGAAAAACACCTGCCCCACGTCCGGGCGTTCCAGCCCGGCGATCAGGCGCAGGGTGGTGGTTTTGCCGCAGCCGGACGGGCCGAGAATCGCCAGGGTTTCACCGCCTTCGACGGTCAGGTTCAAGTCATGCACGGCCACGGTGCCGTCGGCGAACGCCTTGCGACAGCCCTTCAGGCGGATAGTGATAGCAGTCATCGACGCTCTCCACGGGACAAACGAGCACTGATGGCCTGCAACGCAATCAGCAGCGGCACGATCATCAGCAAAAAGATAAGGGTGTAGGCGCTGGCGATTTCCAGGCGCGCCGAGGCATAGCTGTCGGCCAGACCGACCGGCAAGGTTTTGGTCATCGGCGTGTGAAGCATCCACGTCAGGTTGAACTCACCCAGGCTCAGGGTGACCACCATCAGTACGCCCGCCAGAATCCCCGCCCGGCAGTTGGGTACCACCACACTGAAAAAACGCTTGATCGGCCCGGCCCCCAGGCTCGCGGCGGCCTCTTCCAGCACTGGCAGGTGCTGGCGTTGCATCACCGCCATCACCGGGCGTACCAGAAACGGCAGCGTGAACAGTACGTGACCGACAAGAATGAACAGCCAACTGCTGCGAAAGGTGCCGAACTGGCCGTAGGTCAGCAGTAACGCCAACGCACTGGCGAGCCCCGGCATCGCTACCGGCAGAACCATCAGTTCCTCGAACGCACGGCTGAAGCGGTTGTTCATGCGCACTAACGCATACGCTGCGGGCACACCCAACACACAGACGCACACCGCGCAGGCCAGCGCCAATTGCAGCGACAGCCACACCGTCGGCGAGTAGGCCTGCCACACCTGGATCAGCCAATCGAAGGTCAAGCCGCTGGACAGGCCGACAAAGAAATTGCGCGTCAACCCGGCCAACAACGACATCAACACCGGCACCAGCATGAAAGCGCACACCAGCAGGGTGAACAGCAGTTGAATCACAAACAGCGATGAGCGCTTCACAGGACAGTCCCCGCGTTTTTAACCAGGCGTCGTGTCAGCAACAGCACCGCCCAGGTTACCGCGCCGAGCACCACCGACAGCGCAGCTGCCACGGCAAAGTTGGCGTAATTGGTGAACACGTTGTAGATCGCCACCGGTGTGACATTCAGGCGTGTACCCAGGGTGAAGGCCGTGCCGAAAGCGCCCATGGAGGTGGCAAAGCAGATGGCCCCGCAAGAAGCCAGCGCCGGCGCCAAGCCCGGCACGATCACGTCACACACCACGCGCCAATGCCCCGCGCCCAAAGAATGCGCGGCCTCCTCGAGGCTGCGATCGAGGCTTTCGCACGCAGCCATCACCGTGAGAATCACCCGTGGGATCGAAAAGTACAGGTAGCCGACAAACAACCCCGCCAACGAATAGGCAAAGATCCAGCGCTCACTGGCCAAGTGCATCCCCAGCGCCGCAAACAAGCCTTGACGCCCCGCCAACAGAATCACCAGGAAGCCCACCACCACGCCAGGAAATGCCAAGGGAAACGTGAGCAGCGCCACCAACGCCGAACGCCCGAAAAACTGCTGGCGTGCCAGAAACACACCGCTGATGCCACCGATCAACAGCGCGACCAGCGTCACCACCATCGCAAGCATCAGGGTTTGCCCAAGGCTGCCCAGGTATTGCGCGCTGCTCAGCACCTGCCAATAGCCGCTGCCGTTGCTGTCACGGCTGTCGGCGCCCAACACCACCAGGTGCGCCAACGGCAACAGCCAAAAGGCGAGCAGCACCGCAAAAGCCGGGGCCAGCGCCCAGGCCGCGTGTCGGGTCGAAGTTGCCACTTACTTGACCTCGTTGAGGTAGCGGGCGGCGAAGGCTTCCTGCACCGCGGCCATTTTCTGGTAGTCCACGACACCTGCGCGGGCGTAATCGCTGTCGGGCAAGAACTGTGCGGCGACCTCGGCCGGCATTTTCACCGGGCGCACCGGGCGCAGGTACGCCTTGGCCCACAGCGCCTGGCCCTGGTCCGAAAGTACGAAGTCGAGCACCTTCTCGGCGTTGGCGCGATGCGGCGCATTGGCCACTTGGCTCATCACATACGGCACGCTGATGCTGCCCTCTTGCGGGATCACAAAGGCAACATTGGCGTTGTCCTTGTAGCGGGCACGGTAGGCGTTGAAGTCGTAATCCACCAGGATCGGCAATTCACCGGACAGCACCCGTGCATAGGCGGTTTGCTTGGGCACGATGGGCGCGTTTTTCGCCAGTTTCTGGAAATAGTCGATGGCCGGGGCGAAGTTATCCAGGTCGCCGCCCAGGGCACGGTTGATGGCCACGGCAGACACGTAGCCGACGAATGCGCTGGAGGGGTCGAGGTAGCCGACCATGCCTTTGTATTGCGGCTTGAGCAGGTCGGCCCAGCTCTGCGGCACCGGCAAACCGCCTAGCGCGTCGACGTTGACCATGATGCCCAGGGTGCCCGAATGGATGGCGAACCATCGGCCCTCGGGGTCTTTCAAGCCTGCGGGAATCTGCTCCCAGCCCTGGGGTTTGTAACCCTCCACCACCCCGGCTTTTTGCGCTTGTAAA
Organism: Pseudomonas sp. PA-6-3C; assembly: GCF_021605825.1. Lineage (NCBI taxonomy): Bacteria > Pseudomonadati > Pseudomonadota > Gammaproteobacteria > Pseudomonadales > Pseudomonadaceae > Pseudomonas > Pseudomonas sp. PA-6-3C. The sequence continues at coordinate 23,516 of NZ_WKDV01000029.1, read as the reverse complement.
CCGAACGTCACGCCGTAGTACACGACGTCAGCGACCGGGGCGGCCTTTTCCGCCACCAGTTGCGCCAGCGACTGGCCGGAGTTCTTGTTGTCCAGCGGCACCTGTACGCCAGTGCTGGCGGCGATGGCCTTGAGCTGCGTGCCCCAGTCGGCCCAGTCCGGCGGGCAGTTGTAGCAAATCGAGGTTTCGGCGGCCTGGGCCAGGCTGGCCACACCGCACAGCAACACAGCGGCCAGGGTTTTACTGAATGCGCGCATCGAGGGGCTCCTCATGGGGTTGAGTGCTTTCGCCCGGCCGGATATGGCAAGGCAAGCAATGGGAAATCGGGGCGTTACCGGCGATTTGCGCCAGCAGTTGGTCAATCACCGTGCTGGCCAGCAGTGCAATGGGCTGCACCACGCTGCACAGGGTCGGGTGCATCTGGGTGCCAAGGGAGATACCGTCAAAGCCCATCACCGACAGTTGCTCGGGCACATTCCAGGCATTGCGGCGCAGTTCGGCGATCAGGCTGATGGCCAGGAAATCGTTAGAGCACACCAACGCCGTGGGCGCGTCCGGGCCTTGCAGATACGGCTGGATCGCGGCAAATTCGGCCTGGGTGTGCGCCGGCATTTCGATCACGGCGCGTGGTTGAAGGCCATACGCTTTCATCGCATCGCAATACCCGGCATAGCGCAGTCGCGCACGGTCCGATTGCAAGGCGGGCCCGGCGACCATGCTGATGCGTCGGTGCCCGGCCTCAAGCAAATACCGCGTGGCCAGTGCCATGCCCGCGCGGTTATCAACCGACACCGCGCTGTAGCCGGGGTTGCTCGGCTGGTGGTAGGCCAGCACAAACGGGGTTTGCTCCGTAGCCAGGCTGTTCAGCACGCTGCTGCTCTCGGCGTCGGTGACGGTCAGCACCAAGCCATCCACACGCTGGCGCAGCAGCTCTTCGACCACCACGCTTTCGCGCTCGCAGCTGTAGTCGGTGGTCGCCAGCAACAAGCTGTAGCCACGCAGCCGCGCTGCGCGCTCCATGGCCTGGAACTGTTCGGCAAACACCGGGTTGAGCAGGTTGGGCACCACCACACCGATCAGATGGGTGGTTTGCAGGCGCAACTGGCGGCCGAGCAGGTTGGGCCGAAAACCCAGCTCACGGGCAGCAGCGAACACCTGCTCACGGGTGGCCTCGCGCACCTGCTCCGGGGAGGCGAAGGTGCGGGCGGCAGTGGCGCGGGATACACCGGCCAACTGCGCAACGTCTTTCAAATCAGTCATTGTCACTCGCTTGAGATCGATCTCATTGGCGAGGACAGTAACGGGGGAATGTGGCAGGACGGTGCCAGGGAGATGACGGTTTAATGGCAGCCAGGGTTCACGAGAATGTCTTTATTGCGACGTAGGGTTCAGCAAATCCGCCCGCTAACCTTTCGATCTGATCCAAGTGCGGGCACAATGCGTGTCCTTTTTTGGCAGGCACCGCCGCAGGCTCTCAAAAATGATCAAAACGCCGTACTACCTCATCGATAAACAGAAGCTTCTGGTCAACATGCAGAAGATTGCTTACGTGCGCGAGCAGTCCGGCGCCAAGGCTTTGCTGGCGCTCAAGTGCTTTGCTACCTGGTCGGTATTCGACCTGATGCAGCAATACATGGACGGCACCACCTCGTCGTCGCTGTATGAATTGAAGCTCGGTCGCCAGAAGTTCGAAGGTGAAGCGCACGCCTACAGCGTGGCCTGGGCCGATGACGAAATCGAAGAGATGCTGGAGAACTGCGACAAGATCATCTTCAACTCCATCAGCCAACTGCAACGTTTTGCCGAACGCAGCGAAGGCAAGACCCGCGGCCTGCGCGTCAACCCGCAGGTGAGCAGCTCCGACTATTTGCTCGCCGACCCGGCGCGCCCGTTCAGCCGCCTGGGCGAATGGGACCCGGTGAAGATCGAAGGCGTGATTGATCAAATCTCGGGCTTCATGTTCCACAACAACTGTGAGAACGGCGACTTCAGCCTGTTCGACAAAATGCTCGGCACCATCGAAGAACGCTTCGGCGCGCTGCTGCACAAGGTCGAGTGGGTCAGCCTTGGCGGCGGCATCCACTTCACCGGTGAAGACTATGCCGTGGACGCGTTCTGCGCGCGCTTGAAAGCGTTCTCCGAGCAGTACGGCGTGCAGGTGTATCTGGAACCGGGTGAAGCAGCGATCACCAACAGCGCCTCGCTGGAAGTCACCGTGCTCGACACCCTCTACAACGGCAAGAACCTCGCCGTGGTCGACAGCTCCATCGAAGCTCACCTGCTGGACTTGCTGATCTACCGCCTCAACGCCAAATTAGCGCCGAGCGACGGCGAACACACCGTGATGGTGTGCGGCAAATCCTGCCTGGCCGGGGACATCTTCGGCGAGTATCAATTTGATCGTCCGCTGGCCATCGGCGATCGGCTGTCGTTCATCGACACCGCAGGCTACACCATGGTCAAGAAAAACTGGTTCAACGGCCTGAAAATGCCGTCCATCGTAGTGAAACAACTCGACGGTACAGTCGAGGTGGTTCGTGAATTTGGTTACGACGACTACCTGTCCAGCCTTTCGTAAGCTGGCGGATAAAGGAGAGATAAAGCAATTGAAAAAGAACGTTCTTATCATTGGTGCAGGAGGTGTCGCCAAGGTGGTGGCCCACAAGTGCGCGCAGCACAACGACGAACTCGGTCGTATTGCTATCGCGTCGCGCAACATCTCCAAATGCCAGGCCATCATCGACAGCGTCAAGGCCAAGGGTAGCCTCAAGGTGCCCGCCGACATCCAGGCCTTTGCGCTGAACGCTTTGGACGTGGAAGCGACCAAGGCCCTGATCCGCGAGACCGAGTCGCAGATCGTTATCAACGTGGGTTCCGCGTTCCTCAACATGTCGGTACTGCGTGCCTGCATCGACACGGGCGTTGCGTACCTGGACACCGCCATTCACGAAGAGCCGGGCAAGGTCTGCGAGACCCCGCCGTGGTACGGCAACTATGAATGGAACCACCTGGAAGAGTGCAAACAGAAGAACATCACCGCCATCCTTGGCGTGGGCTTCGACCCGGGTGTCGTCAACGCGTATGCCGCGCTGGCGCAGCAACAGCATTTCGACCGCATTGATTCAATCGATATTCTCGACGTCAATGCCGGCAGCCATGGCAAATACTTCGCCACCAACTTCGACCCGGAAATCAACTTCCGCGAGTTCACCGGGCAGGTGTGGAGCTGGCAGAACAGCCAGTGGACCAGCAACACCATGTTCGAAGTCAAACGCACCGACGACCTGCCGGTCGTCGGTTCGCAGAACCTCTACCTTACCGGCCACGATGAAGTGCACTCGCTGTCGAAAAACCTCGACGTGCCCAACGTGCGTTTCTGGATGAGCTTCGGCGAACACTACATCAACGTGTTCACCGTATTGAAAAACCTCGGCCTGCTCTCCGAAAAACCGGTCACCACCGCCGAAGGCCTGGAAGTCGTACCGCTTAAACTGGTCAAGGCCGTGCTGCCCGACCCGTCTTCGCTCGCCCCCGGCTACACCGGCAAAACCTGCATCGGTGACCTGGTCAAAGGCACCAAAGGCGGCCAGCCACGTGAGATGTTCATCTACAACGTGGCGTGCCATGAAGAAGCCTTTGCCGAGACCGACAGCCAAGGCATCTCCTACACCGCAGGCGTGCCTCCGGTAGCCGCTGCGCTGCTGGTAGCGCGTGGCGAGTGGGATGTGAAACACATGGCCAACGTCGAGGAACTGCCGGCTGAGCCGTTCCTGAAGGCGCTGGACGTGATGGGCTTGCCGACTCGGATTAAAGACGAGCACGGTGATCGGGCTTGGGATGCGATTGCTTGATTAGGTGATTGCTGACCGAACAAAAAAATGCGCCCTCTGGGGCGCATTTTTTGTTTGGAACAAACACAAATCTCCACCCCAATGAAGATCAACCTGTGGGAGCTGGCTTGCCTGCGATAGCGATCTTCCAGTACCGCATGGGTTGGCAGACACACTGCTATCGCAGGCAAGCCAGCTCCCACATTGAATCTCCGGTGAATGCCAAAACAGTTCAAAAAACTGTCAATTCTCACAGGTTACGCCTCCCACAAACTGCGCTAGCTTAGCCAGTCGAGAGCGCAATCATCGATTGGCTCACCCATTCATCATGAGCGAAAGGACTCGTCCATGAACCGGCCAAAACCCGCAACCCGCAACACTTCGCCGATCAAGCCACGGGCACGAAACCGTTTAGGCATCACCGCCCACCTGCCCCGCTGGGTGTTCGCGCTGCTCATTGCACTCTGCACCCTTGGCGCACTGCAAGACCGCGTCCGCCGCGTACGGCCGGTGTACGCCGTACTGCTGTGTGTCGGCGTGCTCATGCTGTTATGGGCGGGTTGGATACGCTGGTTTGCGCCTGGTTCATAGCTCGCAGGTATGACACTCGCCATCAAAGAGCGATGAAGATCAACCTGTGGGAGCTGGCTTGCCTGCGATGGCGGCCTTTCAGTGCCGGATGGGTTGACTGACACACTGCTATCGCAGGCAAGCCAGCTCCCACAGGTGATCGCACGCGTTCAGATATTTCCCACAGTGGTTTCAGGTTGTCGGTCGGAAGTGGGCTGACTAATCTCTGTGCCGTCGCTGCCAATTCAGCGGCCGGATTTGACCGTCCGATTAATTAAAGTACAGCTTGGCTCTAACCTATTTCAGGTGTTTTTTTCACGCCTGAGGTATCGTGTTGCGGTGGCTGTATGCGGGATACCTTCGGGTATGCCGGATTTCCTTTGATTGCCGGTCGGTCAACCCGTGTACAGCTGCCACCCTCTTCGCTTGACCGCGAACGTTGGCAGCTCCACTTAATCTTAGGACCTTCACCATGATCAAAGACAGCCCAAATCCCCCAGGCCAGCCAGACTACGACACCAGCACCCTGCACGAAGTGGCCTACCGTGCGATCGCCCACTACCTCAACTCCAGCAAACCCATTCCCGAGCCCAGCGAAGGCATCTTCACCGTGCGCGCCGACCTGGGCACCGAAACCCTGCTGGTCAACGCTTCCCAGGACTTGGCGTCCATCAGCGATATCGCCAACCACCTGGCGTTTGAAATCGACGGCTCCCAACGCAATGTCGCGCTGGGCATCTGCCGCATGCTCGAAGGTGTGCAACTGCTGGTGGACAAAGCTCTGAACGTAGCGCACCCAGCCGCCTGAAGATCGTTTCCACGCGTTGTGAACGATCAACCTCAAAACCGATGAAGATCAATAGGTGGGAGCTGGCTTGCCTGCGATGACGGCCTTTCAGTACCGCATGGGTTGACTGACACACTGCTATCGCAGCATAGGTATCTACACAACTTTTAAAAGCAGCCTATTTCTCCTGTGGCGAGCAGGCTTGTCCTGCTCGCCACAACAGCCCACCTGCCACAGACTTCGTGTTAACCGGTTGTGTAGATACCTATGGCTATCGCAGGCAAGCCAGCTCCCACAGGAGATCGTGTGCGTTCAGATATTTCCCACAGTGGTTTCAGGTTGTCGGTCGGAAGTGGGCTGACTAATCTCTGTGCCGTCGCTGCCAATTCAGCGGCCGGATTTGACCGTCCGACTTTAAAGAGCAACTGCACCCACACCGATCCTGGGCGTTTTTTTTACGCCTGATGTATCGTGTCGCGGCAGCTGTACGCGGGATACCTTCGGGTATGCCGGATTTGCTTCTTTAGCCGGTCGGTCAACCCGCGTATAGCTGCCACCCTAATTCGTTTGACCGCGAATCGTGGCAGCTCCATTTATAAAGGAGCTTCACCATGATCAAAGACAGCCCAAATCCCCCAGGCCAGCCAGACTACGACACCAGCACCCTGCACGAAGTGGCCTACCGTGCGATCGCCCACTACCTCAACCCCGGCAAACCCATTCCCGAACCCAGTGAAGGCATCTTCACCGTGCGCGCCGACCTGGGCACCGAAACCCTGCTGGTCAACGCTTCCCAGGACTTGGCGTCCATCAGCGATATCGCCAACCACCTGGCGTTTGAAATCGACGGCTCCCAACGCAATGTCGCGCTGGGCATCTGCCGCATGCTCGAAGGTGTGCAGTTGCTGGTGGACAAAGCCCTGAACGTGGCCCACCCAGCCGCCTGAAGATGGACGAGGTAGAGCGCCTGAGCTATCTTCGGGCGCTCTATCGACAGACCGGAACAGGAAGTTACCGCTTGAGTACCTCGCCCCTTCTACGAAGCCGCACCTTCGCCCTCCTCGCCGGCATTGCCTTTATTGCCGTGGACCAGCTAGTCAAACTGCTGGCCCTGGTTTCGCTGCAAGCCAGCAGCTTCAAAATTGGCTCCAGCCCTCTCAACCTTGCGCTGGAACTGAGCCTCAACCCAGGCGCCTTCCTCAGCCTGGGCGCCGCATTGCCGCCGCAGGTCAAACAGCTGATCTTTATCGTTGGCGTAGCCGTCGTGGTGACGTGGGCCATGTGGTGGTCGCTTTCCAACTGGAGCCAGCCGCTGCGTAAAGTCTTGCCGCTTTACGCAATTGCCTTGGGCGGTATCGCCAACTTGATCGACCGTGTGTTTCGCGACGGGCATGTCGTGGATTACATGGTGCTGAACGTGGGGCCAACACATACCGGCGTGTTCAATATTGCCGATATCGCAATTACAGCCGGGGCATTGTTTTTGATGCTTGATCTGTTCGTGAAGCCTCGTAAGTCCTGATCAGCAAGGGGATTCATGCATCAGCGTGAATCCCCAGGCACTCAAAACACCGACCACCCAATCCGCTCACTCAGCAACTCCAACGCCTTCATCCCCGCCAGCGAGTTCCCCGCCGCATTCAATTCCGGCGACCACACGCACACCGTAAACTGCCCCGGCACCACGGCGACAATTCCGCCGCCGACGCCACTCTTGCCCGGCAAACCCACACGGTAGGCAAAGTTGCCCGCCTCGTCATACAGCCCGCTGGTGGCCATGATCGAGTTGACCTGCTTGGTCTGGCGCGCGGTCAAAATCTGCTCGCCACTGTGGGCACTTACGCCCTCGTTGGCCAGGAAGCTGAATGCCCGGGCCAAATCCAGGCAGCTCATTTGCAGCGCGCAGTAGTTGAAGTAACTGTGCAGCACCGCGTCGACGTCGTTGTGGAAGTTGCCGAAGGACTTCATCAAATAGGCCATGGCCGCGTTGCGCGCGCCGTGCTGGGCCTCGGAGTCGGCGACGACGCTGTTGACCAGGATTTGCGGGTTACCCGACAGGCGCCGCACAAAGTCACGCATCGACAAAATCGGCACGGCGAAGCGTGACTGGTTGATGTCGCAGATCACCAGGGCGCCGGCATTGATGAAGGGATTGCGCGGGCGGCCGCGTTCGAACTCCAGCTGCACCATGGAATTGAACGGTTGCCCCGAAGGCTCGTGGCCCAGGCGCTCCCAGATGGTTTCGCCGCCATGGTCGATGGCCTGCACCAGGCTGAACACCTTGGAGATGCTCTGTACCGAGAACAGCGTGTCGGCATCGCCTGCGCAATAGGCCGAGCCATCGTTGCCGTACACGGCGATGCCAAGCTGATTGGCAGGTACATCGGCGAGTGCGGGAATGTAGTCGGCGACTTTACCCTGGCCGATCAGGGGGCGAACTTCGCTCAGGATCGATTCCAGCAGTGCCTGCATGTCTTGTCCGGTCATTCTTATTGAATCAGTGATAAGCGGGGCGCGGAGGATACTTTAATGCGTCCGCGAGGACACCCCCTTGATCGTTCCTACGCGCTGCGTGGGAATGCCGCCTCGGACGCTCCGCGTCCCGCACCTGAAGTCGTGACGCGGAGCGTCACAGGATGCATGCCCACGCGGAGCATGGGAACGATAGCGCAACGATCGGGCACATCAAAAATGCGCCACATCCGACACCTGCTCATCGAGTACATCCCGCGCCAGCGCCCAGGCGCGCTCCCTGGATTCCACCACCAGCAGCGGGTAGCCCCAGGCCTTGCCGAACATCAGCGCAAACGGCTTGAGGGCCAGGCGTTGCGCGGCGCTGGGTTCCACCTGGATCATGCCTTTGACGTAAGTGCGCAGCGCCTGTTTGTTTTTTTTCATCCAGATCGAGGCGTGTTTACGCTCCTCGTGAGAGTGCTCGTGGTTGTTTTCGTCGACGGCTTTTTCGTGCAGCAGCACAAACGCTTGCTGGCGAGCCAGCAGGCTTTCGAACACCGCAAAAGCATCCTCCGGGCCGCCTTCGTTAGGCGCGTCAAACACGATTTTCACCACGGGAAAGGTTGAACTGTCGAGTCGCATGGCAAAGCTCCTAAATGAGAGTGGCTCTCACTATAGAGATCTTGCGACTGGACGGCATTGCACAGAATAGCCAGAATATTTCGCAATTCGGCCAAATAGCGAATCCGCCATGCAACGCCACCGCCTTGAAGAACGCGACCTGTCCCGGTCCAGGGACGCCGACCTGATCCCGCGCGCAGTGGTCGCCGTAGGCGCCACCAGCACGTCCGAGCGTTGGGAACATACGCCGCACTCGCACCGCAAAGGCCAGTTGATGTACACCCTGCGCGGGGTGATTCATTGCCAGATCGAGGCCGGCATCTGGATCGTGCCGCCCCAGTGCGCACTCTGGATTCCCGGCGGCCTGGCCCATGCCGCGCGGGGTGCCGGGGAGGCTGAGGTGTATTGCCTGCTGATCGACCCGGACGCCGCCGGCGCTCTGCCCACCCAAGGCTGCACGTTAGCCGTGTCCGGGCTGTTGCATGAGTTGATCAGCAAGGCGGTGAGTTTTCCGCACTTGTACGAGGAAAACGGTGCGCAGGGACGCTTGATCAACACATTGTTGGACGAACTGGCCCAAGCCCCCATTGAAGACTTGCACCTGCCCATGCCCCAGGACCTGCGACTGCGGCGCCTTGCCGACAGTTTGCTGGCAGACCCCAGCGACAAGTCCACGCTCGAACAATGGGCACAGCGCATCGGCATGAGCGAGCGCAGCATGACGCGCCTGCTGCTGGAGGAGCTGGGTTTGAGTTTCGGCCGCTGGCGCCGGCAGTTACATGTGATTCTGTCACTGCAACGCCTGGCCAAGGGTGAAAGCGTGCAACGGGTAGCGCTGGACCTGGGTTACGAGAACGCCAGCGGCTTTATCACCATGTTCCGTAAAGCCGTGGGCCAGCCGCCGGCGCGTTACCTGGCGGATCGCGCCGGCGCGTCGAGTGCAACGGCGGTTGGCGCCATCGCCTTGCACCCCGACAGTTGATCAACGCTGAACCGGAATGCGGATATCACCGCCCCTGCATTGGCTCTTAACACTGCGGGGGCAGCCGGCAAAACGCAGCTCTTTGCTCAGGCACACGCGTACTTCAGACAGCACCTTGCCTTTGCAAATGACCGCCATGCCATGGTTGCCCATGGCCGGGTTGCTCTGGCGGAACAGGCTCTCGATCGCTTGTGCATCCATGTAATTGGGCACATTGAACGGCTGCAACTGCTGCGGAATCTGCACGTTGGCCAAGGCCGTATCGGTGGCCTCCAGGTAACGCGAAGCGTCCAGCCCGCTGCAGGTGCCGTGTTTGGCCCACTCGTGCTTGAGCAACGCCTGCGTGGGGAAGATCAGCGCACCTTTGGCCAGGTCCGCCGCCGACAATCGCGATTGCGTATCGCACGACGCGGGCCAGCCGCCCTTGGCGTACTGCGGCCAAAGCCCGTGCAACACAAACCCGTAGCCTTTGCCCGTGCATTGCTCGTTGCCAGGGTGCGTCAGGCAGAACGTCGGCGACCATGACAGCGACAACACATAAAAATCAAACTCCCCAGGCGTCCCTTGGCTACGTGGGGCCGCCAGCACATTGGTGGCCAGTAACAGCCACAACAGCATCCAATATTTCATTTGCCTATTCCTGAGAGAAAAAACAGGTATATCCCCATTAACCCGGCAAATTAGGGTTACGGAGTAACACCTTATCGAGGATCCGGTCGGTCTTCAGCGCCTCGATCGCCAGTGACGGATGTTCGGCTTCGCCACAAATATGCGCATTCATGGCCAGTACGTGATGCCACTGGATATGTTCATGGCAGGGTATTTCCAGCACCTCATTCACCTCACCTTCCAGGCGTAACGGCTGGTCTTCAAACACGGCAAAGGTGATGCGGCCGCGGCTGCCGATCAGCTCCACGCGGTCTTCGCGCCGGTCTGCGACAAAGTTCCAGCAACCCATGCCCAGCGCGCCATTTGCGAAAGTCCAGCAAGCCGTTACCGCATCTTCAGCCACGTAATTGCCAGCCTGGCGCGCGGTAAACCCGGTGACCTCGACGATATCGCCGGCCAGGTACTGGAACAAATCAAACCCATGGCTCGCCAGGTCGGCAAAGTAGCCGCCGCCGGCAATAGTCGGGTCGGTGCGCCAGTTGGCAGCGCTGGCATCGGCGGCCGCCGGTGGCTTGCACAGGCTCCAGGTCACGTGGCGCAACTCGCCAATGCGCCCTGCCTGCAGCCAGTCGCGTACTTGTTGAAAGCGCGGCAACGAACGGCGGTAGTAAGAGACAAACAAGTGCAGCCCGGCCCGCTCGAAGGTGCGCTGCATCAAGGCGCTCTGCTCGGCATTCAACGACATGGGCTTTTCGACGCAGCAATGCTTGCCGGCTGCCGCCACCATCAGGCTGTATTCGAGGTGGCTGTCGGGCGGTGTGGCGATGTACACCGCGTCCACTTCAGGGTCGTCGATCAAGGCCTGGGCGTCGGTATAAAAACGGGCAATGCCGTGGCGTGCCGCATAATCACGCACAGCTTCTTCACGGCGCCCCATCACGGCCACCAGCGCCGAACCTGGCGCTTTGTAGAAGGCGGGTCCACTCTTGAGTTCAGTGACGCTGCCACAGCCAATCATGCCCCAACGTACGGTATTCATCAGTTGTCCTCGTCCGTTTTCATCAAGGGGGCAGTATCCACATCACCGCTGGTGCATGCCAGCCTGAATCAGCATGACAATTGCATTACACTTTCATGACAGCCATTGGGCCAGGCAGGTGTAGACATTGAAAATCCGTGCAACCGTAATTTGTGAACACCAGGGGCATATCCTCTTCGTGCGCAAGGCCCGCTCGAAATGGGCCTTGCCGGGCGGCAAGGTCGAGCGTGACGAGCGCCCGGTCGGCGCCGCCGCACGCGAGCTGGAAGAAGAAACCGGGTTGAATGTGGATGGTTTGTTGTACTTGCAGGAGCTGAAGGCCCGCGACACCGTGCACCACGTGTTCGAGGCCTCGGTGGTGAACATCAGCGAGGCGCGCCCTTGCAACGAGATCATTGACTGCCGGTGGCACGCTTACGGCGCCATGGACGAACTGGACACCACCGACGCCACCCGCCACATCGTCAAGTCCTTCCTACGACGCCTGTAAGTCCGCACTCTGCCCGCTGTCCAGCAAACCGCGCTTGACTCCACCCTTGGCTTTCTGCCGTTCGACAAAGGATTTGACGAACGCGGCAGCGGCTGCATGCGCCACTGGAACGGCCATGGCCTGGTGAATGGTCATGAAGTTATCGTCAAGCAGGCGCCAGTGCGCAGACACACGGGTTTGCAGAAAATCCCGCACCCCCGCCGCCGCATCCAGGCCTTGCTCGATAAACCAGTCCACCGCCGCCGCAGAAGTGGGCGCACGCACCAGTTCGGCGTGCTGCACGGTTCGGCTCAGGTACAGGTCGTAGGCCGCGCCCTGTCCCACGGCGATACGCTTGCCCGGCGCATCCAGTTGCGCCACCTGGGTCAGCGCCGAATCAGCCGCCACCAGGTACGTGCCCTTGATCGCCACATACGGTGCGCTGAAGGCGATTTGCTGCTCACGCACCGGCTCGATCGCCAGGAACGCCACGCGCCACGCGTCTTCGGCCAAGGCGGCAAAGACCTTGCCGGCGGCGTCAAAGGTGATCAGCTCCAGGCTGGCGCCCAGCTCCTCGGCCAGCGCGCGTGCGAGTGCCACCGACACACCCTGCGGCTCGCCGTCGGCGCCGCGCTGCGCCAGCACCGGGTTACCAAGGTTAATAGCGGCGCGCAGTACGCCATCCGGGGCCAACTGTTGCAGTACTTGCGGGTCAATCATCGAGCGCTCCTTGACGGGTCCGTTGCACAGTCTAACGGATCACAAACGGCAATACGCCGCCGTGCTCAAGGTACCCAAGCGCTTGCAGCGAGTCGAGACGCAAGGCCAACACGCTCGTGGCAATACTCCGTCGGCGCGCTCGATACGCAGGCAGCGATGCGGCGACCCGACAAGCCAGCTCCCACACTTGGATCGCATTGCATCAGCTGGATGTGAGCAACCGCTCAGGAACGCGGTCTAGTCCCCGCCACCTGCGGCAGTTTCTCGCGGTTTTTGGCCTGCCCACGCTGGTACAGCGCCTCGACCAGTTTTTGCCGTTCATCCTGGGGCAAATTGCTCGCAAACTGCGCCAGCGTCGCGTCCACCAATGCCCGGAGCGCCGCATCTGCCTCGCGGGCCTTGGCCAGTTCAGTGACCAGCGCATCGCGATCCAGCGTCGGCGCTTCGAGCTGCTTGATCACCCCCAGGCGTGCTTCGCGACCGGCCATGATCAGCGGCTGGCTGTCGGCGCGGTTGTGGCGCAACAACTGGCGCAATTCCTTGCGCCGCTCCATCGGCAACTTGATCATCGCCTGGCGCAGACCGTGCTGGTTGACCACCGCTTCTGCGGGCTTGGCGGTAGCCATCCAGTGATAGAGGCCGCCGCCCACGCCACCGATCAAAAACACATTGAGTAATACCGAGAAAACCAGCCAGGGTTTAAGGGAAGTTGGGGTCATTGCTCGGTTTCCTCGGCGTTGACGGTGAAGACGACATCGGCGTCGCCCTGATCGAAGACGCTGGGCAGCACGTCGGATGACAGCATCGGCAACGGCACACTCAGTGACGCCACCAGTACCCCGGCGGCGATGCCGGCAATGCCCACGCCCACCAACCCGGCAGGCGACAGCCAGTTGGCATAGCGTGCCCAGAACGACGGCCGTCGCGGTGCAGACTCGCGAATCTGTCGTGCAAGCGCCGGTTCGTTGAACACCAACTGATGGCTGTCCAACTGGGCGTCGAGCCAACCGACCTCGCGCAACGCCTCGCGCGCGCGTGGGTTGCCGCTGTCGAGCAGTGCCTGGGCGGCGGCTTGTTCGGCGCTGGGCCAGCGATGCAGGCTGGCGCCGTAGGCGTCAGCCAAGTGCGCAAAGCGTTCAGGTGTCATGGTTTTCCCCTTCCTGGGCGGGCGAGCCCGGGTGTGTCGGCAAGTTGGCTGCGCAACTGGCGTCGGGCCCGCGACAGCAGGCTCTCCAGTGCCTCGACGCTGATGTTCATCAGGGCCGCGGCGTCGATGTTCGACAGCTCCTGGTAGTACTGCAGCACAATGGCTTCACGCTGGCGCTCGGGCAAGGCCGCCAGGGCGGCGGCCATCCTTGCACTGCGGTCCGCCGTTTCCAACTGTTCATCTGGCGAGGGTGCGCTGTCTGCCAGTTCCAGCGCTTCATCCTCGTTCAACGGGCGTTCCTTGCGCCGGCGCAAGCGGTCATGGCACAGGTTGAGCGCCACGCGGTGCAGCCAAGTGTCAAAACGCGCTTCGCCGGGGCGCCAGTTGGCAGCCTGGCGCCAGATGCGCAGGAAGCTTTCCTGGGCCACGTCCTTGGCTTCGTCGGCATCCCCCAGCAGCCGCCCGGCAAGCGCAAGCAGGCGCGGCAGCTTGCGCGTCACCATTTCGTTGACGGCCGCAGGTTCGTTGTTGCCGATACGTGCCAGTAGCTCAACGTCCGGATCAGTGTCTTTCAATCAGGTAATACTCGGTCCGGGGGCTAAGAGGTTTCAGCGAATCCAGTGCCCTTTGCGCCAGTACCAGTTGGGGCCACGGGATTCCCAGTGCCCAGGCTCCCAGCGTGCGTTACGCACTACTTCCTGCCAGTGGCCCGGCACCCAGGCATACGCGCCACGTTCCCATTGCCAGTGGCCACGGTCCCAGACAAAGCCCGGGCGCTCAGCCGGGATCACTTCAACGCGTTCGGCCGGTGGGGCCTGGCGAATGATCACTTCGGTCTGGGCAAAGGTCGGGGTGCTGACAAGCGCGGCGAAGGCCAGCGGGACCAACAAGGCATAGCGCAATTTGGCCAGAGGGTTCATGGCAACTCCTTCATACGGCGGACGAAAATGTTCGCATCTGATGGGTTGAACGCTGGGCACAGGAAAATCCGTCGCGAGAACGGTGAATTGTTTCTCGACGATGGGAGTATTGCTCAAGGGAAGAAAACGCTGGATGAAATGTTTGAAAGCATCGCGACGGATTTGTGCAGGTGGTGGCGTTCAACAGGTAACGCAAAACACACAATGAGGAAATATCATGCCCCGTCGACTCTCTATGCTGGTTGCCGCCCTGTTGATCGTCAGCCTCAGCGGCTGCGTAATCCTGCCGGAGCATCGGCATTGCTGCTGGCGCTACTATGGCGCTGACACCGCCCCCACCAGCAGCGTCAACAGTTAACCGACTGCCGCAAAGCCACGCCGCCCGGCCTTGATCTCGGTGCGCAGTTCGCCAATAAGGTTTGAGATGGAACGGATGCTGTCCAGGCCTTGGGGCGAGACCCGGGTCAACAGCAGATCGACGCGACCCGACGCTGGCTCGAACACCCTGATGCGCAGCGAGCCGTCGCTGTTGAGGCTGCAATCACAGGCCAGCGGCAGGAAGCCCGCGGCCATGATCTTATTGAGTTCGTCGAGCGCAATCATGCTGAGCCCCCATCCCTGGGTTCGACCCTGTGGGTGTGATGCAACCAGCATAGATAAGGTTTTGCCTGCTACTGAACAATTAATTCAAAAGTGATAGCTGTGCCACATTTCGCCCTGTAAACGCTGGTGCACTGGCGCCAGAAACCCAACACACGACCTCTCGTCTGCTGCTTTGGCAAGGGCTTGACTCACAACCTGTATCAAAAGACGCTCTTGGCTTTTCGCCATCACCCTGAGCCGCCCGCCATGAGCATCGTTCCCCCGAGCCAGCCCGACAGCGACGTGTACAAAACCCTGCTGGAGTCGACCAAGGCCATCCCTTGGCGCATCGACTGGCAGAGCATGACCTTCAGCTACATCGGCCCGCAGATCGAAACGCTGCTGGGCTGGAGCCCGCAAAGCTGGGTGAGCGTGGATGATTGGGTCGAACGCATGCACCCGGACGACCGTGAATACGTGGTGAACTTTTGCGTGTCGCAATCGCGTGCCGGCGTGGACCACGAAGCCGACTACCGCGCACTGACGGCCAACGGCGAGTATGTGTGGATCCGCGATGTGGTGCATGTGGTGCGCAAGGACGGCGAAGTCGAAGCCTTGATCGGCTTTATGTTCGATATCAGCGAGCGCAAGAAGACCGAAGAGCACTTGATCCGCCTGCAAAAACAACTGGAGGAATACTCCTTCCAGGACGGCCTCACCGGCATCGCCAACCGCCGCATGTTCGACACCGTGCTCGAACGCGAATGGGCCAGTGCCCTGCGCAGCCAATTGCCGCTGTCGTTGATTATTCTGGATATAGACTTTTTCAAGCAGTACAACGACCACTACGGCCATATCAAGGGCGATGAAGCCTTGCGCCAGGTGGCCCGCACTTTGTCGCAGGCGGCCAACCGGCCACGGGATTTTATTGCGCGTATCGGCGGCGAGGAATTTGTGTGGTTGCTGCCCGAAACCGACGCAGCCTCAGCAAGGCAAGTGGCGCAGCGCTGCCTGCACTTGATTTGCCAGCAGCAGATCGAACACGCCGTTTCGCCGGTTTCCAAGTTGCTGAGCCTGAGCCTGGGGGTGGGCACGCATACCGTGACGCCCAACAGCGACCTGCTGGCGTTCGTCGAGTCGGTCGACAAGTTGCTGTATCAGGCCAAACGCAATGGACGCATGCGTGCAGAGTTCGCTGATAGTGAAGTGTGATGCCGAGGTCAAACTCCAGGCAAAAAAAATCCCAAGTAGCTGATGGAAACTTGGGATTTAAAAATGCATAAACCGTGGGAGGTGAACGCCCGGCTATAGTAACGATTGTCAAAACCTGCAACAAGATTATTTTATTCCTTTCGTCGGATTAAAAGCCGCGTAAGTCATTCAATAACCACATGATTTTTAAGGTAGCCAAGTCAACAAGTGCCACTTTTTGGTGCAATAAACCGATATAGCCCTTATCACTTAGTGGCTATATATCCATTGTTCAAATAGGGTTATTGCTTATCACGGCGCGGCACTCTCGCTGTAACGCTTTCTGAGTTGCTTACAGGCCTCAAGCGATTCCAGACTGGTAGTCGAAGTGGCACGGGCCACACTTTCAAGATGTTGGCACAGCGCCAAGCGTTCGGCGGCCTCTTCCCGTTCCAGGTCAACCTGAGCATTGAAGCGCATAAACAAGATGCCGAGCAGCACCGCGGCGCACGCAACCCCGATCGTCGCATAGCGAAGGCCGTTGGTGGACGGGGGTTCTGCCGGGTTCATGATTTAAGGTGCCCTGCTCTTTTCATACCGCACATCATCGCCCTCGACCCGGCCCACCTGCGTCCAGCCCAGCCGTTGGTAAAACCCGTTGGCGCGGATTTCACCGCGCCCGTCGGTGATCAGGTACAGCGTCGGGTGGTGCTCAAACAGTGCGGCTTCAGCCACCGCCATCAGTTGGCGGCCCAAACCCCGGCCTTCGTAGGCGGGCAATACGAACATCGCAAATACCTCGCCGCTGTCAAAGTTGACCATCGAAAAAGCCGCCGGCTGGCCCTCCACTTCTGCCAGCCACACGCACGGCGCTTCACGGATGCTGTCCGCCAGCACCTGTGGCGTAATGCCCAGATCCGCCATCTGCTCACGGCTCAAGTGGTTCTGCACCACGGCCGTGCGAATGGCGAACAACGTGTCGATATCCGCCAGCGTCGCCAGCCGAATAGGGTTTTGCATAGATGCCTCCTCCGTGGATGCACGCAATTGTATGTAAATAGAAACACACAGATTGTCGTGGATTTGTAAGAGAAGGCGCTCGACTACAGGGGTTTTGCCTGTTGTTGACGCCGAAACTGCCCCGGCGCCAGGCCATGGGCCTTGCGAAAGCAGCGGGAAAAGTACGCCTCGTCGGTAAACCCGCAACGCAGGGCAACTGCACCTATCAATTGCGCAGTGTTGAGCAATAAGGTGCGCGCCAATTGCATGCGGCGGTCGAGCACCCACTGAGAAAAGGGTTTGCCGGTTTCTTTGCGCAGCAAATGGGTGAGGTAGTTGGGTGACAGGAACGCAGCGGCCGCAGCGTCAGTAAGATTGAGGCCCGGCTCGTGCAGATGCTCGCGGATATAGCCGTGCACCCGTGCCAAGGCGTCTTTGCGTCCGCGTCGGGTGGTGTTATTGGCGGCAAACGCCTGCAAGGGTTCGGCGTACTGCTGGCAAACCAGGCCGATCAGTTGGAACAAGTAGCCCTTCAAGCGCTCACGTGCGCCGAAAGTGCGCTGGGCGTCCAGGGTGCGCATATGGCCGAGCCAGATGTGCACTTGTTCAAAGTCGGCGTCGTCAAGGATGAAGTCCAGGTGCTCCTGAAAACGGAACGGTGACAGCTCCGGCGCCTGGCTGATGGGGATGTCTTCCAGGTCCAGCGGGTCGCAGGTCAACTGCGGCAGGAAGAACGCCTGGCTGAAGTTGATCAGCATGAACTCGCCGTCTTGCGGGTGGGGAATCACATGCAGGCGATGGGGCAGGATAAACGCCATGGCTTTGTGCGGGAACGGACGCACCGCGCCGCCGATATGTTGCACGGTGTCGCCGCCCAGGTTGATCTGGATCTGGAAGTATTCATGCCGGTGCGGGCTGGTCAGCGCCGCCCGCCCGCGCTTGTCGCGGATATAGAAGTCGGGGCGGTCGCTGCGTTGTTCCATGCCATAGGTGGTGACGCGGGTGCCTGGCATAACAGTCTCTCGAATGGCCTGGGCACCACTTTAGCCTCAACCCTGGCTGAGGGTGAAACTCAACTCGCCGATGCCCTCGATGCCAGCGGTAACCGCATCCCCACGCTGCAACGCGCCGACGCCTGCCGGGGTGCCGGTAAAGATCAGGTCACCGGCCTTGAGTGCTACGGATTTTGAGGCGTAGCTGATGATTTCACTCACCGACCAGATCAGGTCAGCCAAGTCGCCGACCTGGCGCTGCTGACCATTGACCTTGAGCCAGATCTTGCCGCTGGCCGGGTGCCCGATAACGCTCGCAGGTTGCAAGGCGGTGCTGGGCGCCGATTCATCGAACGACTTGCCCCAATCCCACGGACGCGCGAGCTTTTTCGCCTCGGCCTGCAGGTCGCGACGGGTCAAGTCGATACCGACGCCATATCCCCATACGTGAGACAAAGCGGCTTCAGGGCTGATATCCACCCCACCCTTGCCGATGGCCACCACCAGCTCCACCTCATGGTGCAGGTCGGCGGTCAGTGGCGGATAAGCGATCACGCCTTCGGCCGGCACCACCGCGTCCGCCGGTTTCATGAAGAAAAATGGCGGTTCGCGATCCGGGTCATGCCCCATTTCACGGGCGTGTTCACTGTAGTTGCGGCCCACGCAGAACACGCGGCGCAGCGGGAAACGTGCGTCGCTGCCCTGTACGGCCAGGGATGGGGTTGGCGCGGGGGGGAATACGTAATCAGTCATGGCCTGTGCCTCTTGGTTTACCTGGCGCCAGTATGGCCAGCAGCGCCAAGGCAAAGTTGGACAGGCTTACGCAGATTTTGCACTGACCGGTGCAAAACAGCCCTGGATCATTTACGCGCCACTTTGTAGCGCAGGCAGTCCTGGTAAAAACTCTGGCGGATGACGTCGGGCTTGAGCCGTGAGCGGCTGTCGTAGGTCTGCTCGGTGATGCCCATGGCCATCATGCGCATCCACGATTTGCTGAACTTGATGGTCTGGATCTTCTGCCGCGCGGCATACAGCGACACACCCGACAGCTTGAGTTCCTGTGCCCTGGCGGCGGTGCCTGCGCCCCAACTGCACATGTACTTGTCACCCTCGCGCAACTCTCGGGCCTGCACGCTCGCCGCGCCGCCAGCCAGGGAACAGGCGATCAGCATCATTCCAACAGTGCGCATTTGCATCCCCATCTAACCACCTGAAAATAAAAGTGATTTTGGCGGGGATTTTGTTACAAAGGGGCCATTAAATTGCCTTCCTGGGTAAACATTTACCTAATAAATGTTGGCAAAAACCTGTGGCGAGCGAGCTTGCTCGCGCTGGGGCGCGCAGCGGCCCCTTGACCGGATGACCGTGTACTTCAGGTGTACCCAAGTGTCAGGTTTTGGGGCTGCTGCGCAGCCCAGCGCGAGCAAGCTCGCTCGCCACAACAGCTCGCTTGCCACAAAAGCTCGCTCGCCACAAAAAACGGATCACCCTAAAGGGTGCCGATTACCACTGGTAAGTGGCACTCGCCTGCACGGTGCGCTGCGAGCCATACCAGCACCACGAATAGGAGTAGCACGAGGCCACGTATTCTTTGTTTGCCAGGTTGGTCGCGTTCAGCGCCAGGCGCAGGTTGTCTTTGGGGTTGGCGATATTCGGGATGTCGTAGTGCAGCGCCGCATCCATCAAAGTGTAGCCCGGTACCTTCAGGGTGTTGGCGGTATCGCCCCAGGACGAGCCCACATACCGCGCGCCGGCCCCCACGCCGAAGCCCTTGAGCAGGCCGTCGTGGAAGGTGTAGTCGGCCCACGCCGAGGCCGTATGGCGTGGCACGCCGTAGGTGGTGGTGCCCTCAACGGCAATCGCCGGCCCAGTGCCGACATCGCTGATCGGCGCGTAGCGAACGGTACTGTTGGATTTGCTCGCGCGGTTGTCCAGATAGGCGTAAGCCGCGGTAATGTTCAGGTTGTCGTTGAGGCTGGCCTTGCCTTCCAGTTCAAAGCCACGGGACTGTTGCTCGCCGTCCTGGATCTGGCAGCGGCCACTGCCGCACAGGTGCGTCGGGTCCGGATCCATGGTCGGCACGTTGGATTGGCGCAAGTCGAAAATCGCCGCCGTAATGAAGCTGTTGCTGCCTGGCGGCTGGTACTTGATGCCGATTTCATACTGTTTGCCTTCGGTCGGCTTGAACACCGAACCGCCGTAACCCGTGCCCGATTGCGGGTTGAACGACTCCGCGTAGCTGGCGTACGGCGCCAGGCCGTTATCGAACAGGTAGGCCAGGCCGACCCGCCCGGTAAACGCCTTGCTGTCCAGCGACGACTTGCTCTTGGTGCCGGAGCTGATGGTTTTGGTGGTGCTGTCGGTGCTGGCCCAGTCATAGCGACCACCCAGCAACAACACCCATTGGTCCCACTTCATTTGCTCTTGCAGGTAAACACCGGTCTGCTCGCTGCGCGAGGTCGCGTCGGTGATGAACGCGGGTGTGGTGACCGGCGCGCCGTAGGCCGGATCGAAGATATCCAGGTTCGGGCCACTGCCATAACCGGTCTTGGTGTCGGTGCGGGTGTTCTGGTAATCGAGCCCCATCAACAGCGTGTGCTGCAACGAACCAGTGTCGAATTTGGCCTGCACCTGGTTATCGAGGGTGTAGGCATCCATGTCCACATCGGCAGCGATGGTCGAGCGCTTGGAGGTGCGGTAGTCGCCCATCAGGTAGCTGTTATAGATGCTGCGATAGACGCCCTCGGCGCGCAGGTAACGGGCGTTCTGGCGCACCGTCCACACGTCGTTGAAGTGATGTTCGAAGGCATAGCCGAGGGAGTAATGCTCGCGGTCGCTTTTTTCGAAGTTCTTTTCACCGTCATAGAAGTCCACATCGATCTTGCGTCCCGTAGGGCTGCGCAGCACTGAGCCCCAGGCTGGCACCGACCCGTAGGACGCGCCCTTCGGGTCTTTCTGAAAATGCCCAAGCAAGGTCAGCGAGGTAGCATCGTCCGGGCGCCAGGTGAAGGCACTGGACAGCGACTGGCGGCGGGTTTCGGTGTGGTCGACCTGGCCATCGGCGTCATCGAACAACCCCGCCACGCGATAGGCATACACACCCTGATCATCAATCGGGCCGCTTAAATCAAAGGTAGTGCGCTTCTTGTTGAAGGTGCCGTATTCCACGCCGACTTCATGAAACGGCGTGTCCAGCGGGCGTTTGGTGACCATGTTGATCACCCCGCTTGGCGTGCCCTGCCCGTACAGCACCGAGGCCGGGCCGCGCAGCACTTCGACGCGCTCCAGGTCGAAGGCGTCTTTTTGCGGCAAGGCATCTCGGCTCGATGGCATACGCAGGCCGTCGAGGTAGGTTGCCGGGGCGAAGCCACGGATAGTCAGTTGGTCGAGGCGCGAAGCCGTGGCCCCACGGGTCTCCGGCACCACGGCGGCGCTGTAGCGCAGGATCTGGTTGAGGCTTTCGGCGTTTTGCGCACGCATCTGGTCCTTGGTGACCACCGAAATCGACTGCGGCGTCTCGATCAGCGCGGTATCGGTCTTGGTGCCCGACAGGCTGCGGGTGGCGACATAACCCGCCACCGGCCCAGTGGGGCTTTCGCTCTGGTAGGCGCCGCTGATGGTGGTGGCCTGCAACTGCATGGCGCCGCCATCGTTCGGGAACGCTTCGAGGCGATAGCGGTCGGCGGAGATCTTGATGGCCTGCAAGCCACTGCCGGCGAGCAATTGCGCCAATGCCACGTCGGTGTCGTATTGCCCGCTCACACCGTTGCTGTGCTTGCCGCGCGTCAAGCCTGCATCAAACGCCAGTACCAGCCCGGCCTGCTCGGCGAGACGATTGAGGGATTGGCTCAAATCACCCGCGGGAACCGAAAAACGGCGCAACGCGCTGCCGGTTTCTTCGGCAAACAATGGCTGGACGACGAACAACGGCACAGCGGCAAAAGCCATCGCCACCGACAGGGCCAGTGGGTGCAAGGGACGAGCAAGGCGCGACATGGGAAATCCTGCGTAATGGAGGTTCTATTAACCATGACGGCCATGTCGCCAAATCGGGCAAGGATGAGAGTAATTTTTATTTGCATGACTTTATTGCAATGAGCCGGTTCGCTTTTTTGCGTAGTCCTTCGGGATAGTTTTTCGCGGTTTTTACCCGTCCTGCGTCATCCCATTCTGATTTTTCCAACCATTCGTCCAGCGGCTTTTTCCTGCAGCAGACTCCGACGCCTTGCCATTTTTTGCCGAGACGTCACGGATGACCAACGCCGCCCACATCGCCTTTATCGAACATGAGCTCAACGGCTTTCATCGGAGCCTGGCGGAGTATCGCCAGCAGATGGACGCCTGGTATGCGCGGGCGTTGGATACGCTCAGCCATGCTGCCGACATGCCGTCGCTGTTGGGGATGGACCGTGTGCTGCGGGTTGGCGATGCGCAACAGTCCGTGAGTATTACTGACATGGGATTTTCCACCGTGGCCCTGTGCCCGGCGGGCGGCGAGCTTAAAATCCAGAGCTTGTTCGAATCAGTGTATGACGTGCCGATCGGCGATATCCCGGTGGAGGTTGTCGGGCTGGATGACGGCAGTTCCACGCTTGTCATGCTCGATGAACATGGCAAGGGTTCGCATTTTTGCGCCGCTGGTGGGCGCTATCAGGTGCGGGTGCAGGGCGGCGTTTCTGCGCAGCAAGTGGACGCGCTGTTTGCCTCTTACGCAGGGCTGACGGCCGACCTGGAGCACTGGCTGCGCGAGCAGTGGAAAGATTTCAAACCGTACTGGCAACAATCGACTGCCAGCGCGATTGGCAGCGGCGTGCTGGCGGGCAGTTGGGCGGCAATCCGCGATGTATGGGACAGCATCAAGCTGGTTCAGGCGATTCTTGAAGACCCGCTGAAATTCACTGAGCAACTCGGCGCCGAGGCCGCCAGGTTGGCGCAGTTGGCCACCGATGCGCCCAAGGTCATGGAACAGGCCATGTTACTGGCCAGCGATGAGGCCGCGCTGTACCTGATGCTGCGCACCGCGATGCTCTGGCTGGACGCACTGCCACCCGGCGAGATAGCCGAGACGGCGGCGGGCTTTGTAGTGTCGCTGCTGATTGATCTGGTGATCGGCGCAGTACTGACCATCGCGTTGCCGGCGGCGGGCGTGGCTTATCTCGGCTTGCGGCTGGCCAAGTATGGCGCGCGGATTTTGGATGCCGCTGTGGGTTTTGTCAGGAGCCTGCTCGGGATGCTGACCAAATTCATGCAGGCGGTGGACCGTTACAAGGCGGTGGCGGTTCGCGGAGTGGTTGGCGGGTTGAAGCAAGGCACGCTGCAGATGCGCTGGCGGGCGCGGCAAAACGCGGTGGTTAAGCAAAAAGAACACGTTGATGACGTGCCTGCTTCGGGCAAGAACCTGAATGGCGATGCGGCGGCTCCTGCGGACAAAACCGTTACCAACGGTTGCCCGGTGTCCATGGTTACCGGCGAGGAACTGCTGACCCTCACCGATGGCACGTTGGACGGGATTTTGCCGTTTGAGTGGACGCGGGTGTATCGCACCAGTGCGGTGGAAGTGGATTGCGGGTTGGGGTTTGGCTGGAGCCATTCGCTGGCGCAGCG
>NZ_WKDV01000028.1:0-89404 GCF_021605825.1 Pseudomonas sp. PA-6-3C | reverse complement strand
CCACCACCACCACCACCACCACCTGGTGACGGTCCAGGAGCTGGCGCTGGAGACGGCTCATCCGCAAATAAATCCGGAAACAGCCTCTTCAACAACGCGAGCAAATCGGTGGACGCGTCCTTCTTCAACTGCTCAAGGATCTCCTTGAACTTCTCCTCCCCCAGCGCTTTGCGCTTTTCATTGAGCTTGTCCCGCAAGTCCTGGGCGGTTTGGTTTTTGTTGCCCTTTTCGGCGTCATCCAGCTGTTTGAGCATTTGGGCGACGGTTTTTTTATCGGCCTCTATGTCATCCTTTTTTTCCTCTGTAGGGTTAGCGCTCCACAGGTTTTGCCCCGCGCCACTGACGTCATAACGCACACTTCCAGCCCCAGGGCCAGACACCGACAAATTCCACATACCCCGCCCCCTAAGATCCAACACCTTTAAGTCCGATAAGTGGAAAGAACGGCGAGGTCGGTTCCACAAAGGCCTGTCAGCTCGCAACTGAGCAAAGGGTGGGAATGGTTGCTGATCCAAATAGCAGGCAAAAAAAAGCCCCTCGCTAGAGGGGCTTTCATTCACAGCAGTGTCAGGCCAACCGCATCAGGTCATCTGAATAATGGTCTGCATGATGGTGCTCTGGGTGGAGATGGTCTTGGCGTTCGCCTGGTAGTTGCTCTGGGCCTTGATCAGGTCCACCAGCTCGTTGGTCAGGTTGACGTTGGAGTTTTCCAGGGACTTGGACACGATCGAACCCAAGGTGCCGGATTGCGGGGCGTCATAACCCGGCTGGCCCGAGGCGAAGGTCTCTTTCCAAGTGGTGCCACCCGACGGCTGCAGCCCCTGTTCGTTGTTGAAGCTGGCCAGGGAGAGCTGACCGATGGCCTTGCTCTGCTGGTTGCTGAAGGTGGCGAACAGCACGCCGTTACCGTCGATATTCAGACCGGTGATCTGGCCGGTTGCGTAGCCATCAGTGACCGGTGGGTTACGGTAGGTGGCCGAGTTGTACTGGGTGATGTTGCCCATGTTGATGGCAATACCGCCAGGGTTGGCATTCGCGCCGTTTTTGGTCCACACGCCATTGGTCACTGTACCCGGCACCCAGCCAGTCAGCTGCAGGGTAGTGCTGGAGGTGCCCCCGGTGACAATCCCGGTGAGTTTGCCGGCACCGTCAAAGCTCAACGTCGATGCCACCGGTGGCGTCGAGCCTGTGCCGGTAGGTGCCGAACCGTCTGGGTTACGGCCGTCGATCAGGGTGTAGGACTTCCAGGTATTGGAATCCGTTTTGACCAGGTACTGCACCATCGGGTGCGCGTTACCCTGAGTGTCGTACAGCGTAGTGTTGTACTGGGTACTGAACGAGCTGGACTCGGTTGGATCGAACGGGTGCGCCGCCTGATCAATCACCGGCGAGGAAGAGTTCAGGTTACTGGTGGAGTCCACTTTGGTGGACGCCTTGGGCGGCAGGTTCGACAGGTTCAATTGCAGGTCGGTCAACGCGCCCTTGATGATGTTGCCATCGGCGTCCGCGGCGTAGCCTTGCAGGCGCGAGGTGCCGGTGTTGTTGGTGATGTAGCCGTCTTTGTCCGAACGGAAGGTGCCGCTGCGGGTGTATTCCAGCGAACCGTCACTGCCCTTCTGCACGAAGAAGCCACCGCCCTGGATCGCCATGTCCAGCAAGCCGCCGGTGTTGTTGACGTCACCTTGGGTGAATTGCTGGGACACCGCCGCCAGGTTCACGCCGCTGCCGACACTGTTCTGGCCAGTGCCCAGTTTGGACGCCGCGTAGATGTCGGAAAACTCCGCACGGGACGATTTGAAACCGGTGGTCGCAACGTTGGCAATGTTGTTGCCCGTCACGTCCAGTTGTTTGTTGGCCGCATAGAGGCCGCTAAGGCCGATGTTAAAAGACATGTTTCTCTCCTTCTGCCGTATTTAGCCGGCTCTATGTACCGATAGTCTGAATTTGCGACAGCTTGACGCTGCCCATGCCGCCTGCAAGGTTGAGCAGCATTTCGCCGCCGGTCTTGCTCAACGTCACGCTGGTGACCGTTGCCGGCAGCGACGTCAACAGGGCAACCGAGTCGCCTTTGTCATTCTTTGTGCTGGCCGCGAAGGTATAAGTGCCGGCGGGGGCGACTTCACCTTTGTCGTTCTTGCCATCCCATATAAAGCTTGAATTGCCGGCGCTTTGGGCGCCCATGTCGATAGTGCGCACCACGTTGCCGTCTTTGTCGGTGATTTTTACCGAGACGTTACCTGTCGCTGCCGTCACCGCCACCGAGCCGGTCATGCTCTTGCTGGTATCAACCATGGCCTTGTCGGTCTGGGTGATGATCGAACGCCCGACCAGTGACGAGGCCTGCAACGCTTGCGAAGAGCTGAAGTTGCTGGAGATCGCATTCACCGAGTCGTTCAGGGTGTTGATGCCTTCCAGGCTGCTGAACTGCGCCAGCTGCGCCACGAACGCGCCGTTGTCTTGAGGCGACAGCGGATTCTGGTTTTTCAGCTGGGTCACCAGCAGTTGCAGGAACGCATCCTTGCCCAGCGCCTGGTTGCCCGTGGCCGCCTTGGCGGCACCATCAAGGCCGCTGTTGTCTGTGGCAGTCTTGACCTTGGAGTTGAACAGGTCCTGAACCGCCGTGTTGGGTGTAGAAGTGGTATCAACAATGGCCATTATTTGGCGCCCCTTATCACTGACCCAGGGTCAGGACCTTCTGCATCATGGTTTTGGCGGTGTTCATCATTTCCGCGTTGGTCTGGAACGAGCGGCTGGCGGAAATCATGTCGGCCATTTCCTCGACCACGTTGACGTTGGGGTAGTACACGTAACCCTTTTCGTTCGCGGCCGGATGGTTAGGCTCGTAGCGGGCTTCCAGGTTGCTCTGGTCTTCGACCACGCCGAGCACCTGCACGCCTTGGCCCGCCGCATCCTGGTTCTGGAACAGTGAATCACCGCTGCCGCTCTGGCCGGCCTGGCCGCCCTGGAACATGGTGGCGAACACCGGGTGACGGGCGCGGTAGGTCTGGTCAATGCTCGAAGACACGGTCTCGGCGTTGGCGATGTTACTGGCGACGGTGTTCAAACGCGTGGTCTGCGCGCTCATGCCACTGCCGGCAATATTGAAAACACTGGCGAGGGACATGGCTTACTCTCCGCGCAGGGCTGACATCAGCCCTTTGAATTTGCTGTTAAGCAGGGTGAAGCTGGCCTGAAAGTTCACCGAGTTCTCGGCGTAGGCCGATTGCTCCAGCTGGGCGTCGACGGTGTTCTGGTCGATCGACGGCTGCATCGGCGTGCGATACAGCAGCGACTCGTCACCATTGCCCAGGCCTTGCGCTTCGATATGACGGCTGTTAGTCATGTTCAAGGCAAAGGTGCCGTTCTTGGTCTTGTCCTGCTGTGCGGCGAGCACGGCGGAGAAGTCCAAATCCCGAGCCTTGTAGTTCGGGGTGTCGGCGTTGGCGATGTTGTTGGCCAGGACTTCGGCACGTTGGGCGCGAAAGCCCAGGGCTTGTTCGTGGATACCGAGCGCTTTATCGAAGCTGATGCTCATGGCGGAAACCTTTAGGCTGACCTGCTTTTCGTATCTGGGTTATAGCAAGGCCCATGCCAATTCGCCGAAGGCCCGTATTACAAGGGTTTGCGCAAGGTTTGCCGGCGGCAATGCCAGAAAAGCGGCAATGGGCTTCCGCGTGGCGCCAGTAAAGCGGCAATGGCGGTTGCCGCTTTTACACCCGGTGGCAATCCTTCAACAGGCTGCCCCAGTGCGCCAGATACCTTGACCGCTCGTCTGCACTGTCATTTCTGACAGTTGTTGCGCCTACGTCTTTGCGTGCCTCATCGGGTGACCCCCTACATGCATAAAGCAGAGGCACACCATGCTGACTATTCCCCCCCTCAGATTCGTCCTGCAGGACAACGCGCTACCCATTCCAAACCTCTCGACCAGACTGCTGATCGGCAATGCGGTTGAATTGTTTTGCCCCTTTGCCGTCAAGCAGGGTGATTTCGTCAACGCAAATTTGATCGGCGAAAGAGGCAGAACGTACAACCTGAGCTTTGAGGTGGAGAAAGACGAGGCCGGGCTCAACTTTTTGACTCACCGTTCAATCATTGTCGGTAAGTCAGGCACCAATGTTGTTTTAATACTACGCGTTCGACGTGGCAGCGACGTGTACTTTGCGCCGAACGCAACCGTGTCCATCGATGCCGGCGGCATCGTTGTGCCTGTTCCTGGCACAGTGTGGGATTTCGCCGATGGCACCTTCCAGGGCTGGGTACCTCAGTCAGTTTATGCAGGCAGGGTGCTGCACATCGTCAACGGCAGCGTGGTCGTTGACCTGCCCAGCAGCCAGGTAACCAAGGCTCACATCATCACCCAACCCGTATCGGTCATCGCTGGGCGCATCTACGATGTCAGCTTTGACGTCCTGGGTGGTACAGCCGCCGGAGATGGCTCGACGCTGTACCTGACGGTTAACGGCAGCCGAATCGGCGCCAACGTACAAAACATAACCAACGCATCAACACAAACCGGAACCGGGACATTTACCGCAAGCAGTACCGGCACCGTGCATTTGGGTATTTTCAACGAGACCATCCCCAGCAGGAACCATCTTCTATTCTTGGGCAATATCCGAATGACACCCAAACCCTGACCACCGCCCGTAAAAAACTGGCGCTTGGCGCGCATAAAAAACGGGAAGCCTTTGCGGGGCTTCCCGTTTTTTTTATGCTCAAGCCACCTTTATTTGGCCTGATAAATGATCCCGGGGCTGCACTGCACCATCTGGTAATGATCCGGCAAGCCGTTGAGCGCTTCGGATGCACCCAGGAACAAATAACCACCACGCTTGAGCGTACCGTGAATGCGCAACAGGATGTCTTTCTTCACCTCTGCCGAGAAGTAGATCAACACATTGCGGCAGAACACCATGTCGAACTTGCCCAGGCTGGCATAGCTGTCGAGCAGGTTGAACGAGCGAAATTCCACCCGGCTCTTGATCGGCGCCTTGACCGCCCAGCGTCCTGCCCCTTTGGGGTCGAAGAAACGTTGCAAGCGTTCCTGGGACAAACCGCGGCCCAGGGCCAGGCTGTCGTACTCGCCGGTCTTGCAGTTGGTGAGCATGGTGCCGGACAAATCGGTGGCGACAATTTGCGCGCCGGCCTTCAATTGGCCCATGTTCGTACGCTCGAACTCATCGATGGACATCGAGATCGAGTACGGCTCCTGCCCCGACGAACAGGCGGCCGACCAAATACGCAAGCGCTGGCCCGGACTGGCCTTGATGGCCTCCGGCAGCACTTTGTTCTTGAGCACTTCAAAGGGGTAAGTATCACGAAACCACAAGGTTTCGTTGGTGGTCATGGCATCCACCACCATTTCCTTGAGCCCGCTGCGCGGCTGACCCTGGATGCGCTGGACCAACTCACCCAGGGATTTAATGCCCTGCTGTTCCATCAGTTTGTTGAGACGGCTGGATACCAGGTACTGCTTGTTTTCACCGAGCAATATGCCACAGGCTTTTTCCAGGAAGACCCGGAACTGTTCGAAATCCAAATTACCCGTAGACAATGATACCGCCTCTTAAATCGTGTGACCGCCAGGAGGAAATCCCCCTAGCCGTGATCTGCTGCCTTGATCCGGTCGACTACCCGGGATGCCAGGTCATCAGGGCGGAATTTGGCCAGGAAGTCATCAGCACCGACCTTCTTGACCATCGCCTGATTGAATACGCCCGACAAGGAAGTATGCAGGATGATATGCAATTTTTGCATGCGTGGATCGTTACGTATCTCGGCCGTGAGGGTATAGCCGTCCATTTCCGGCATTTCAATGTCGGAGATCATCATCAGGAACTCTTCTTCCGGCTTCTTGCCTTCGTCCACCAGCTTGCGCAGGTAATCCAGGGCTTGGCGACCATCGTTCAAGGCCACCACTTCCACGCCGACCGTTTGCAGGCAACGGCTGACCTGCTTGCGTGCCACCGAGGAGTCATCCACCGTCAGCACACGCAGCGACACCGCCTTGTGTGCGGTTTCGGCGTCTACCACGCCAACCGAAATGGTTTCCGAGGTGGGTGCGACTTCGGCGAGGATCTTTTCCACGTCGATGATTTCGACCAACTGGTTGTCGACCCGCGTCACTGCCGTGAGGTAGTGATCGCGCCCGGTGCCCTTGGGCGGCGGATGGATCTCCTCCCAGTTCATATTGACGATGCGCTCCACCGAGCGCACCAGGAAACCCTGGGTCTTGGTGTTGTATTCGGTGATGATCACAAAGGGGCTTTCGCGGTCCTGCAACCCCGAGGAACCGGTGGCCATGGCCAGGTCGAGAATCGGGATGGTCGCGCCTCGGATATTCGCTACGCCGCAGACCACCGGGCTGGATTTAGGCAATATGGTCAGCTTGGGGCACTGCAGCACTTCCCGCACTTTAAACACATTGATGCCGTACAGCTGCTTGCCGTCCAGGCGGAAAAGCAACAGTTCCAGGCGATTCTGCCCTACCAGCTGTGTGCGCTGGTTTACTGAGTCCATTACTCCTGCCATGCCTTGACTCCTACGCTAAAACCTTTGGCTATACCTACAAGGGCAACGACGCTCACCCAACACTAAACGGCACGGGCTTTGCTATTTATTGGTCTATGAACCTTAAAACGACAGTTTTCCGACGCATCCCACGGTACCGCAGATTGCTCTGCGCAACGATGGCTTTGCTTGCCTTGGGCTCGGGCACCACGGCTCGCGCAGATAATGTCACCTTGCCTGATCTCCTTATCGGCGTCACCCAAGGCTTTCTTGAGTTCACTGTAGAAGATTATCTGGCGACCACCCAAACGCCGGGGCGTTACGAAATCCAGGTCAACCAACTGGACCCGCGCCTGCGCATGCCTATGTGCGACAAGGAATTGACGGCCAGCCTCGAAAGCCCGGCCCAGCCCATCGGCCGCGTGACGGTAAAAGTGCGCTGCGAGGGCGCCTCACCCTGGACCGTGTTTGTACCGGCACAGGTCAAACTGTTCCGCGATGTGGTTGTGGTCACACGCCCGCTCAAACGCACCGGCATCATTGGTTTTGAAGACGTGGCCCTGCGTGAACGCGACATCAGCCTGATCAACCAGGGTTACCTCACCGCTGTGGACCAAGCGATCGGGCAGAAACTTACCCGACCAATGGTCACCGACCAGGTCATCACGCTAGTACATCTGGAACAGGCTGAAGTGATTCGCAAGGGCGACCAGGTGGTGATTTCCGCCAGCAGCGGCGGGCTAATGGTAAAAATGCCGGGGGAGGCGCTGTCCAACGGCGGGATGAGCGAGCAGATCCGGGTCAAGAACCTCAATTCCAACCGTGTGATCAAGGCGCAGGTGACCGCGCCGGGCCAGGTTGAGGTGGCGCTATAGAAGATCACCGCTGTGAGATCACTGGTGTGAAACGCCAGGTTTTCCTACACTGTGCGTGGGATGTCGACCTGTGCAGGTTTATTGTCAATCGGGCCTAAAGTTTGTCCGGGTATGGCCGAAAACATGGCAAGCGTCCAAATACCCAGAGGTTTTTTTAACATGGTCATTGATTTCAGTCGTTTAAATAACACCCAGGCTTTGCCGGGCAATACGCGCACCAGCGGGGCAAAGGACGGCGTAGAAGCCAAGTCCCAGCCAGCACCTGCCGCCAAGGCAGAACAGGCCAGCGCCAGCCAGAGCGGGGAATCGGTACACCTGAGCAATGAGGCTCAACAGTTGCAGAAGGTCACTGACTCGCTGCGCGATCAACCCGTTGTCAATAAAGCCCGCGTGGCCGAATTGAAACAGGCAATCGCTGATGGCAGCTATAAGGTCGACAGCAACCGTGTAGCCAGCAAGCTGCTTAACTTCGAAGCCGAGCGCTAGGCAAAGGCCTGCGCAGGGCTTGTGGACGCTTAAAACCCAAGGCCAGCCATGCACCACGACGAACATCTGCTTGAACTGATCATTGATGATCTGGCGCCGACGCAACTTCTGCTCGAGCTGCTCAAAGAAGAATCCCTGGCCCTCTATGGCCGGGATATGCGCTTGCTGGAGGAAATCCTGGCGCGCAAACAGTCGCTGATCGTGCTGCTGGAGCAGCATGGCAAGAAGCGCAGCGAAATTCTCATCAGCCTGGGCCTGCCGGCTGATCATGACGGCCTGGCACAACTGGCCAGCCACTCCTCGGTAGGCGCACAGTTGCTGGCGCAGAGCACCGCACTCAATCAATTGCTCGCCCAGTGCCAGGAAGCCAACCTGCTCAACGGCCAATCGATCCAGCTACAGCAGGCAACGACCGCCAACCAGTTGCGTATACTCCACGGCGGAGAGCCTCCGGCGCTGTACAACGCCCAAGGGTCGACCTCGCGCCTGGTCAAGCCAAGCACCCGCAGCCAAGCCTGACACCGGTTTACAGCGCGCCCTATCCAAGGCGCGCTACATGCTGGCAAAATGCCGGTTCTTGCGTGTAGTCGTATTTTGCCTGGAGATGGAAGAACCGTGTTCAACGCCCTTAATGCGGAAGATGCTCCGCAGCCACCCAAGGTGCTCACCACGCCTCTGGAAATCGCCAGCACGTTGCGAATGCTGCAAGAAAGCCATGACCCGCTGATTATCACTTTCCATGAACGCAGCCAGCGGTTCCAAAGCTATCTGGTGGATATAGATCGGGACAGCAAAACGCTCGCCCTGGACGAAATGATCCCCCGCGACGGTGAACGCTACCTTGAGAACGGCGAACCGTTCCGCATTGAAGGTTTCCATGACGGTGTGCGTGTCGCCTGGGAAAGCAACGGCACACTGACCATCAGTGAAAAAGGCGGCCACCGCATCTACACCGGCAGCATGCCCGACGAGGTGGTCTACCATCAGCGTCGCAATGCCTTTCGGGCAGCGTTGAAGCTGGCCCAACTGGTAAGCATCGAGCTGGGTGGCGAAAAGCTCAAGGCACCGATCAACGGCAAACTGCTGGACATCTCCGCCACCGGCTGCAAGCTGCGTTTTGAAGGCGACATTTCCGATCGCCTGCAGCTGGGCCAGGTCTATGACCGCTTTATCGCCGCCCTGCCCTTTGGCAGCATGACCACCTCGGTGGAGCTGCGTTACTTGCACGTCGAAGACAAGATCAACACCACCTTCGCCGGCGTGCGCTTCCATAACATGAGCGGCTTGGTTCAGCGCCAGGTTGAACGTTTTGTGTATCAGTTGCAGCGTGAAGCGCGGCGCTTTGACAAAGACGACGACCTTTAAGCCTTAAAGGCCGTATGAATAAAAACGGGCAGATCCTGATGGGATCTGCCCGTTTTTGCTTTCAGGGGCGTGCCCTACTCAAGTCGTGGGGATGCTCGTCCGGCCCCAGAGGCTCCGGCGGCCCTTCAAAAGCCGGTTCATCCGCGGGTTGTTGCGGGTCAGTTTCGATTTCAGGTTCCGGGTCGGGCACCACGCTCTGCATTTGCTCCTGCACCACCGCTTCATCCACCCGCGGGTCAAGGCAGGCCACCAGCGGCGAGCTGGACATGCTGTCGGGCATCGCCACGTGATGCAGCGGCGCATCGTCCACCTGATGCAGGTTAGTCACCGCCTTCGGCCGGATCCGCCATACCAGGACCAATGCACACAGGCTGAAAAAGGCGTACAGCATGTGGCTGCCGAACAGCTTCATCACCACACCCGCCAACAGCGGCCCGACACTCGCGCCGATGCCGTAGGTCACCAGCAACATGGCCGTCAGCGACACGCGGCGATCACCTTCCACATGGTCATTGGAGAACGCCACAGCCAACGGATACAGGCAGAACTGCACCAGCGAACACAGGAAGCCAGCCACAAACAGCACTTCCAGCGGCACTTGGGTCATCACGGCCAATGGCAACGCCGCCACCGCCAGGCACAAGGCAAAGCAGCGAATCAGCAAGGCGCGATCATAGCGGTCCGACAACCAACCCAATGGCCACTGCACCAACAGACCGGCAAAGATGCAGCTACCCATGAACAGGCCGACCTGCTCGGTGCTCAAGCCTTGCTGCGAGGCATACAACGGCGCCAGGCCGTAGAAAGAGCCAACGATCAGCCCCGCGCCCAGCACCGTACTCAGCGACTGCGGCACACGCTTGATAAAGAAGCGTGGCTCCATAGGTGCAGGGTGCAGAGGCGCCGGGTGAATGCGTCGGGTCATGGCCACCGGCACCAGGCACAAGGCAAAGCACAGCGCCACGAGCATGAGCAATTCGAGGCCAAGCTGCGGGTGCATGACCAGAATCAACTGACCCAATACCAGCCCAAGGTAGGAGGCGATCATATAGCCGCTGAATACCACGCCACGCTGCTTGGCGTCCGCCTGCTCATTGAGCCAGCTTTCGATAACCATGTACTGGCACATCATCCCCAGGCCCACGATCATCCGCAGCACAATCCAGGCCGGCAGCCAGTTGATGAGGCCGTGGCCCAACACCGCCGCGCCGACAATCCCGGCACAGGTGGCATACGCGCGAATATGCCCGACGCGGGCAATCAGGCGATGCCCGATCTTGCCGCCCAGCACCAGGCCGAAGTAGTTGGCCGCCATCAGCGCACCCACCCACAGGCTGTCGACGTGGTCGGCTGCCAGACGCAAGGCAAGGTAAGTGCTGAGCAGGCCGGACCCGATCAACATCATCAAGGAGGCGAAATAAAGGGCTCGAAAAGATTTCCAGATCTGGCGCATCGGCGTTCCGAGCGGCTCCTTGCAGTGAGGGACAGGGCTATCAGCATGATAGTCCGGGGTTGCCGGGAGCGGACAGACGCAGCGGGCCGTTTTCCGGGGAATATTTTGCTTAATCGTTCAGACGCTGCCTGGCCGCATGCAAGGTACATATGCAACGTACAAAAGCGACGAGAAACACACTGCGCACCTGCTGTGAACCCTGACAGGCGGCAAGGTTCGACCGGTGTTGCAGGCACGCACAAAAAAGCCCTGCCAGGACAACCTGTGCAGGGCTTTTGAAGATGGTGTCCCAGGGCCGGTTCGAACGGCCAACCTTCCCCTTAGGAGGGGGATGCTCTATCCAATTGAGCTACTGGGACAAATGACAGCCATCGGGCACGGGGCACAGCGACGGACGGCGTGCATGTTAACGGCCAAGGTGGGTTTTGTCATGTCGTCCGTGGGCTTTTTGAGTGTAGGCCGATCCTTGTTCCACCGAGGCCCGCGTTGCCCCGCAGCCACGGGGCCTGGATGCTGTCGTGCAAAATGCACTACCCCAAAATGCCACCATTGCAAATTGCAACCCGACGCCACTTTAAAGTAGACTCAAGTCATTGATTTTAATGAAATAATAGATTGGCACGGGACCTGCAATACTTCTCCTACAAACCCATCCAGCCACGGCGTTTAGCGGAGAACATGACCATGAACAGTGCCCTTCTGTTAGCCCTCAACACCATAGCCTTGGCTGCACTGGTGATGTTTCATTTCCAATCCACCGGCAGTAATGATCCTGCGCAACTTAGCCAGGCCGTGCCGCACCATCTGCAACAACGCCCGCAATTGGCGGTGATGACGCCCAACGCGCAATCGCCGGTACGCCTGACCCAAGGCACCCAGACTGCACCGGCATCCGAACATTGGGTTTTCTAAGGACGCCATTCATGAGCAAATCCGCCTGGCTGTTTTTGTGCCTGACTGTCGCCACTGGCCTCCTGGGCCTGGGCGCCACCTCCGAAGATGGACAAACTGCTGCAATGGTCGCAGCCGGCGTGTTCACGAGTCTGCTTGTGCTGACGCTTTTCATGGGCCGCAAAATCAAATTCGACCCCGTTTTGCGGTAATCTCTGCGCCACCTCCCTCCCTCGACCTTATGTCGCCCCGCCCTAGCAAATCGGCAAATTGCCACTAGTCTTAAAGATAAGGGCAAAAGGCCACTTTGCTTTAGGATATGCGGCCTCAATCCCTGCGCGCGCCTCGACTTACGGGAAGTTCCCCTGAGGAATGACGCGTTGAAAAGTTTTCCAACCAGTCCGCAAAAATACAAATGAGTGCTGGCATTAAGCCTTTAGTCAGTTCAATATTTGTCACAGAATTGACGCCAAGGAAATGTCAAATCTGAGGCATGATGCGGCCTCTTTGCAATTCGGGTTGAACTTTGGTCGTGAGCCTTGTCTTAACACTCATCTTGCGGCCAATTCCAAAAACCGCTCCCCTGAACTAACCGGTTAAATATATGCGCCCATTGAAACAGGCAATTTATTCCAGCCGTACGGCTGACAAGTTCGTCGTACGTCTGCCAGACGGAATGCGGGAACGCATTGCCGAGGTGGCTCGCAATCATCACCGCAGCATGAACTCCGAAATCATCGCGCGCCTGGAGCAGAGCCTTATTCAGGAAGGTGCGTTGGGCGAAGAGTTGAGCATGCGCCTGGACAGCCCTGAGCTGTCACTGCACGAACGCGAACTGCTGCAGCGTTTTCGTCAGCTCTCCCACCGCCAGCAAAATGCTCTCGTCTCGCTTATCGCGCACGACGTTGAGGCGGCCGCAGAAGCCAATTGATCTGCAACTGAAAGCCGAAGCCAGCGCTATGCTGGCTTTTTTTTGCGTGAAATTTGAGGGCACCGCAGAGGACTTGTGTGGGAGCGAGCTTGCATTTGCTAGCAAGCCCGCCCCCACAGGGGATCAGAGCAGAAAGATCGTCGCCAGGCCCAGGAAGATGAAGAAGCCACCGCTGTCGGTCATGGCCGTGATCATCACACTGGCACCCATGGCCGGGTCGCGCCCCAGGCGTGCCAGTGTCATGGGGATCAACACGCCCATCAACGCCGCCAACAGCAGGTTGAGGGTCATGGCAGCCGTCATCACCACGCCCAGCGACCAACTGCCATACAGCAAGTAAGCCACCACGCCGATCACCCCGCCCCACACCAAGCCATTGATCAGGCCCACAGCCAATTCTTTGCGCAACAGGCGCGAGGAGTTGGCCGTACTCACCTGGTCCAGTGCCATGGCACGCACAATCATGGTGATGGTCTGGTTACCGGAGTTACCCCCAATACCTGCCACGATCGGCATCAGCGCCGCGAGGGCGACAAGCTTCTCGATGGAACCTTCGAACAACCCGATCACGCGCGAAGCGATGAACGCCGTGATCAGGTTGATCGCAAGCCACGCCCAACGGTTATGCAGGGAGCGCCAAACTGACGCAAAAATATCTTCCTCTTCACGCAGACCCGCCATGTTGAGGACTTCGGTTTCACTCTCTTCACGAATCAGGTCGACCATTTCATCGATGGTCAAACGGCCAATCAGCTT
This sequence comes from Pseudomonas sp. PA-6-3C, assembly GCF_021605825.1. Lineage (NCBI taxonomy): Bacteria > Pseudomonadati > Pseudomonadota > Gammaproteobacteria > Pseudomonadales > Pseudomonadaceae > Pseudomonas > Pseudomonas sp. PA-6-3C. The sequence goes on along the minus strand of NZ_WKDV01000028.1, from coordinate 76,134 downwards.
GCCGTTCTTGTCGACCACAGGCGCCGAGATCAAGTCATAACGCTCAAATGCCTGGGCAGCCTCGTAGGCGTCTTCATCCGGGTGAAAACTCACCGTATCGCTGGCCATCAGATCCGCTACTTTCTTTTCCGGATCATTGACCAGCAGGCGCTTGATCGGCAACACGCCCTTGAGAATGCCTTCGTAGTCGACCACGAACAGTTTGTCAGTATGGCCCGGCAGCTCTTTGAGCCGACGCAGGTAACGCAAGACCACTTCCAGGCTGACGTCTTCGCGGATGGTGACCATCTCGAAGTCCATCAATGCGCCGACCTGATCCTCGTCATAAGACAACGCGGAGCGCACACGCTCACGCTGCTGGCTGTCGAGGGCCTCCATCAACTCATGGACAACATCACGCGGCAGCTCAGGCGCCAGGTCAGCCAGTTCGTCGGCGTCCATCTCCTTGGCAGCGGCAAGGAGCTCGTGATCGTCCATGTCGGCGATCAGGGTTTCACGGACCGAGTCGGATACTTCAAGGAGGATGTCGCCGTCGCGGTCAGCCTTGACCAACTGCCACAGGGTCAGTCGATCATCGAGTGGCAAGGCTTCAAGAATATAAGCGACGTCGGCGGAGTGCAGATCATCGAGCTTGCGTTGCAGCTCAACGAGGTTTTGCCGGTGAACCAGGTTTTCGACGCGGTCGTGGTGCGGACCTTCCTGGCGGTGCGTGAGGTCTTCGACCACGCGCTGACGCTGCAGCAGCTCGATGACTTGAGCCAGGCGATCCTGCAGGCTGTCTTGTGTTTTCTTTACTTCTACTTCGGTCATAGGCGAACTCCACTCCCAGCAGCGGGGCACGCCGGAAGGATCAATCAGTCAATTCATGATTGGTAAAACGGGGTACTGAGCAACTACTGGGTAAGTCCATGGAGGTATTCCACAAGCCCCGGCGGGGCTGACGGGCGCAATGATACACGCTGCGCGCGCTTTAAACGTTAAAAAACTGGAAAGAACAAGCGCTTGCGAGCCAAAGCTGAGCATTGGCTGCATCTATGAACTGCGACGACACAGCCCGAAAGGAAAACACATGAGACAGGAGAAAGAGTTGAAATCCTACACAAACCCCAGACGGCAAAAAGCCCGCACTAGGCGGGCTTTTTGTTTGTATGGTGCACTCGACAGGATTCGAACCTGTGACCGCTCGGTTCGTAGCCGAGTACTCTATCCAGCTGAGCTACGAGTGCAGATTGTGTTTTTAGACCAGATCACAACTGGTTGAAGCCAAGTCACCTGCATTGCTGCAACTGACTCTTAAATGGTGCACTCGACAGGATTCGAACCTGTGACCGCTCGGTTCGTAGCCGAGTACTCTATCCAGCTGAGCTACGAGTGCATTTGTTGCCGCGCATTATAGGCCGTTCAATCTCTATGTAAAGCTATTTTTTCGTTTAATTTCAACAACTTAGCGAAAAAACCAGATTGCAACGTACTAAGCAAATAATGGCGGAGAACGGGGGATTCGAACCCCCGACACCCTTTTGAGGTGTACTCCCTTAGCAGGGGAGCGCCTTCGGCCACTCGGCCAGCTCTCCGCAACACGGGGCGTATATTAACCACGTTCATCCCCGTTTGCAAACATAAAAAACGATAAAAATTAAAGGCTTGGTTCTTCGTCCTTCTCTTTCTTGATCCGCAGGTAGATTTCCTCGCGGTGGACAGCTACCTCTTTCGGAGCGTTAACCCCGATACGTACTTGATTGCCTTTGACGCCGAGCACGGTCACGGTGATTTCGCCATCACCGATAATCAGGCTTTCTGCGCACCGACGAGTCAGAATCAGCATAGCTTTCACCTCACGCATTTCAGTTCAGGAACAACAGTCTGCAAAAAAAAGGCGTTCGACCTACAACCTGATGGCCATAGCCCTAACGACCTAAGTATTGTCGAGCGCACGCAAAAGACCATGCGCTCCACAAAAAATGAAAGGCGCGGTATACCGCGCCTTCCTGGTATCGCATCACTCGCCCGGTCGGGCCGGAGCGTCCAGCTCAAAAGCGGTATGCAGCGCGCGCACAGCCAGCTCCAGGTACTTCTCTTCGATCACCACCGAGACTTTGATTTCCGAGGTGGAGATCATCTGGATGTTGATGCTTTCCTTGGCCAGCGCCTCGAACATGCGGCTGGCAACACCGGCATGGGAACGCATGCCCACGCCCACGATCGACACCTTGGCAATCTTGGTATCCCCGACCACTTCACGGGCGCCAATCTCGCTCGCGGTGTTCTGCAGGATACGCTCGGCAGCATCGTACTCGTTGCGGTGCACAGTGAAGGTGAAATCGGTGGTGTTATCGTGCGAAACGTTCTGCACGATCATGTCGACTTCAATGTTCGCGCCACTGATAGGGCCGAGGATCTTGAACGCCACGCCCGGGGTGTCTGGCACGCCACGGATCGTCAGCTTGGCTTCATCGCGGTTGAAAGCGATGCCGGAAATGATCGGCTGTTCCATGGATTCCTCTTCATCAATAGTAATGAGGGTGCCCGGACCCTCTTTGAAGCTGTGCAATACGCGCAGCGGAACGTTGTACTTGCCGGCGAACTCCACCGCGCGGATCTGCAACACCTTGGAACCGAGGCTGGCCATTTCCAGCATCTCTTCAAAGGTGATCTTGTCCAGGCGCTGGGCCACGGACACCACACGCGGGTCGGTGGTGTACACGCCGTCCACATCAGTATAGATCTGACATTCATCGGCCTTGAGCGCCGCTGCCAGTGCCACACCGGTGGTATCCGAACCGCCACGCCCGAGGGTCGTGATGTTGCCCTGCTCGTCCACACCCTGGAAGCCTGCTACAACTACCACGCGGCCGGCTTTCAGATCTGTGCGGATTTTCTGATCGTCAATCTGCAGGATGCGTGCCTTGGTATGCGCGCTGTCGGTGAGGATGCGCACCTGGCTGCCCGTGTAGGACACTGCCGGCACACCACGCTTGTTCAGTGCCATGGCCAGCAAGGCAATGGTTACCTGCTCGCCGGTGGACACGATCACATCCAGCTCACGCGGCAGCGGCTGTTGGTCACCACTGATTGCCTTGGCCAGATCGATCAGGCGATTGGTTTCGCCGCTCATGGCCGACAGCACCACCACCAGGTCATCGCCGGCGTCGCGGAATTTCTTAACCTTGTCGGCGACCTGCTCGATTCTTTCGACAGAGCCGACCGAGGTGCCTCCAAATTTCTGTACGATCAAAGCCATTTCTAAGCCGCCTCAGCCCGTAAAGGGGCGCCCAATAAACAAATCGTCCAGCACCCAAACGAGCCCATGACTAGACCATGGGCTCATTAACAGTGCCTTAAATGCCGGCCTCGACAAACGGCACGGTCAGGGCCAGGGCCGCGTCCAGGGAGCCTGCGTCTACACCACCGCCTTGCGCCATGTCCGGACGACCACCGCCCTTCCCGCCCACTGCCGCAGCGGCTTGCTTCATCAAATCACCGGCCTTGAGTTGGCCAGTCAGGTCTTTGGTTACACCGGCAACCAGAACGACCTTTTCCTCATGGACACCGCCGAGCAGGATCACTGCGCGGCCGAGCTTGTTCTTCAACTGATCGACCAAGGCCAACAGCGCCTTGCCGTCCTGGCCGTCCAGGCGCACAGCCAGTACTTTCACGCCCTTGACGTCCAGCGCGGAGGCCGACAGATCGTCGCCCGCTGCGCTCGCCGCCTTGGCTTGCAACTGCTCCAGCTGTTTTTCCAGTGCGCGGTTGCGCTCCAGCACGGCCGACAGCTTGTCGATCAGGTTGTCGCGGCTGCCCTTGACCAGGCCGGCCGCTTCCTTGAGTTGTTCTTCAGCCGCATTGAGGTAAGCCAGGGCCGCAGCACCGGTGACCGCTTCAATACGCCGTACACCAGAGGCCACGCCGCCTTCGCTGATGATTTTCAACAGGCCGATATCGCCCGTACGGTTAGCGTGGATACCGCCACACAGTTCCACCGAGAAGCTGCCGCCCATGCTCAGTACGCGCACTTCGTCGCCGTACTTCTCGCCAAACAGCGCCATGGCGCCTTTCTTCTTGGCGGTTTCAATGTCGGTTTCTTCGGTTTCAACCGGGGTATTCTTGCGAATCTCGGCGTTGACGATGTCTTCCAGCGCCTTGATCTGCTCAGGCTTGATCGCTTCAAAGTGGCTGAAGTCGAAACGCAGGCGCTGGCTATCGACCAACGAACCCTTCTGCTGCACATGCTCACCCAGCACTTGGCGCAACGCAGCGTGCAGCAAGTGAGTGGCAGAATGGTTCAAAGCAGTTGCATGCCGCACGTCGGCATCGACTTGAGTGTCGACCGGCGCACCGACCGTCAGGTTACCCAACACCAGCACACCGTGGTGCAGGAACGCGCCGCCGGTCTTGGTGGTGTCACGCACTTCAAAACGCCCGGAGGTCGAGCTCAGGAAACCACAGTCACCCACCTGGCCACCGGATTCGGCGTAGAACGGCGTCTGGTCCAGGACCACCACCGCCTCGTCGCCTTCGCTCAATACGTCGACCGACTTGCCATCTTTGTAGATGGCCACGATCTTGGCCGCGCCAACGGTCGCCGCGTAACCGGTGAACTCGGTGGGCACGTCAACCTTGACCAGGGTGTTGTAGTCCAGGCCAAAGGAGCTGGCGGAACGGGCACGCACGCGCTGGGCTTCCATCTCACGCTCAAAACCCGCCTCATCGATGGTCAGCTCGCGCTCACGGGCGATGTCGGCGGTCAGGTCCATCGGGAAACCGTAGGTGTCATACAACTTGAACACTACATCGCCCGGCACCACGGTGCCTTTGAGTTCAGCCAGGTCCTGCTCGAGGATCTTCAGGCCGTGCTCCAGGGTCTTGGAGAACTGCTCTTCTTCAGCCTTGAGCACGCGCTCGATGTTGGCCTGCTGCTGCTTGAGTTCCGGGAAGGCATCGCCCATCTCGGCGACCAGCGCGGCAACGATCTTGTAGAAGAAGCTGCCGGTGGCGCCCAGCTTGTTACCGTGGCGGCAGGCGCGACGGATGATGCGGCGCAGCACATAGCCGCGGCCTTCGTTGGACGGCAGCACACCGTCGGCGATCAGGAAGCCGCACGAACGGATGTGGTCCGACACCACCTTGAGCGAAGACTGGTTGTCATTGGCGCAGCCAATGGCGGCCGCCGACGCGCTCAGCAGGTTGGTGAACAGGTCGATTTCGTAGTTGGAATGCACGTGCTGCATCACCGCACTGATCCGCTCCAGGCCCATGCCGGTGTCCACCGACGGCGCCGGCAGCGGATGCAACACGCCATCGGCGGTGCGGTTGAACTGCATGAAGACGTTGTTCCAGATCTCGATGTAACGGTCGCCGTCTTCTTCCGGCGAGCCCGGTGGGCCGCCCCAGATATCGGCGCCGTGATCATAGAAAATCTCGGTGCACGGGCCGCACGGGCCGGTATCGCCCATGGTCCAGAAGTTGTCGGACGCGTAAGGCGCGCCCTTGTTGTCGCCGATGCGAATCATGCGCTCGACGGGCACACCGATTTGCTGGGTCCAGATGTCATAGGCTTCGTCGTCGGTCGCGTAGACCGTGACCCAGAGCTTTTCCTTGGGCAGCTTCAACACGCCGGTCAGGAAGGTCCAGGCGAAGGTAATCGCATCTTTCTTGAAATAGTCGCCGAAGCTGAAGTTACCCAGCATCTCGAAGAAGGTGTGGTGGCGAGCGGTGTAGCCAACGTTTTCCAGGTCGCTGTTCTTGCCGCCGGCGCGTACGCACTTCTGGCTGCTGGTGGCGCGGGTGTAGGCGCGCTTTTCCTGGCCCAGGAAGCAGTCCTTGAACTGGTTCATCCCCGCGTTGGTGAACAGCAGGGTTGGGTCATTGCCTGGGATCAAGGAGCTGGAGGCTACACGGGTGTGGCCTTGCTCTTCGAAGAAGCGAAGGAAGGCTTCACGGATTTCTGCGCTTTTCATTAGGTTCTTCCACGGAGTCTGCGGCCAAAGGCCAGTGCGCAACATCATCAGACGGAGCGACGGCAAAGGGCCGCATTATATCGGCCCTTTGCCGGTGGTACAGCGTGTTTATGCGATAGAAACAGTCAATTAGACGGTCTGCACGATCATTTTCGGGAAAACTCGACAAATGTCTGCACCACCTGCTCCATCTGCACTCGGCTGACATCCAGGTGAGTGACCATGCGCAGACGCGGCGCGGCGCTCAACTTGATCCCGCGTTCGGCGGCAAAGGCCTTCAGCGCCTGGGCCTGATCGCCAATCTGCACGTACACCATGTTGGTTTGCACCGGCTCCACTTCAAAGCCGGCGTCGCGCAGTGCATCGCCCAGCCATTGGGCGTTGGCGTGGTCATCCGCCAAGCGCTGCACCTGATGATCCAGGGCATACAAGCCCGCCGCCGCCAGCGAGCCGGCCTGGCGCATGCCGCCACCGACCATCTTGCGCAGGCGCCGCGCCTTGGCGATCAGCGCGGTGGAGCCGCACAGCACCGAGCCGATCGGCGCGCCGAGGCCTTTGGACAGGCACACCGACACCGAGTCGAAATGCTGGGCAATCTCCCGCGCATCCACACCGAGCTTCACCGCCGCGTTGTAGAGTCGCGCGCCGTCCAAGTGCAAGGCCAGGCCATGTTCACGGGTAAACGCCCGCGCTTTCGCCAGGTACGCCAGCGGCAGCACTTTGCCCTGCATGGTGTTTTCCAACGCCAACAGGCGGGTGCGGGCGAAGTGGAAATCATCGGGCTTGATCGCCGCCAGTACGTGGTCCAGGTCCAGCGAACCGTCGGCTTGCACCTCCAGCGGCTGCGGCTGGATCGAGCCGAGCACCGCCGCGCCACCGCCTTCGTATTTGTAGGTGTGGGCCTGCTGGCCGACGATGTATTCCTCGCCACGCTCACAGTGGGCCATCAAGGCAAGCAGGTTGCTCATGGTGCCGGTGGGCACGAACAGCGCGGCAGCGAAGCCCAGGCGCTTGGCCAGTTCGGCTTCCAGATGGTTGACGCTCGGGTCTTCGCCGTAGACGTCATCACCGCTCACGGCAGTGGCCATCGCGTCGAGCATGCCGGCGGTGGGTTGGGTCACGGTGTCGCTGCGCAGGTCTATGACGGTCATCCGGGGGCCTCTGAATAGGGTTGTCGTATTGACGATTACTGCGGGCAAAGCCACGCAATATCAAGCCCCACGTGCATTCAATCGAATACCAACCAAACAAACCGATATAGGTTATCGATACGGCGATCGTGCAGTTTCTGAAAAAGCATGTTAAAAACTCTCCGCCGCCAGGGTTCTGGCGGCAACGTTCTCAGGGCGGGGTGTAATTCCCCACCGGCGGTAATTGCACGCAATGTGCATAGCCCGCGAGCGCTTGGCGCCTCGAACTGCTCACGCAGGACGGCGACAAGGTCAGCAGACCCGGTGTGATCCCGGGGCCGACGGTCATAGTCCGGATGAAGAGAGAACGGGATTGGCACCCAAGGGCCGCGCGCTGAACTCATGCCTGCATGATGCCGCTGTTCGTACCCTTGAAATCCCATTCGATTCATAACGCCCTGTTTTTTTCTTAAACAGGAGTCAGAACATGCAACCCACCGCAATCGACAGCAAAAGCAAAAACCACCACGGCGAGCGCGTCGCATTTATCCAGGCCTGCTGGCACAAGGATATTGTCGACCAATCGCGCAAAGGCTTCCTCGCCGAAATGATCGCCCAGGGCTACCAGGAATCGGACATCGATTTCTTCGAAGTCGGCGGCGCCTTCGAAATGCCCCTGCACGCCAAGCTGCTGGCCAAGACCGGCCGTTACGCCGGCATCGTCGCCGCGGCATTGGTGGTGGACGGTGGCATCTACCGCCACGAATTCGTCGCCCAATCGGTGGTCAGTGGCCTGATGCAGGTGCAGCTGGAAACCGAAGTGCCAGTGTTCTCCGTATCCCTGACCCCGCATCACTTCCACGCGGGCAGCGAGCACCACACCTTCTTCTACGAGCACTTCGTACACAAGGGCCAGGAAGCCGCGCGCACGTGCGCCGACACGCTGCACAAGGTGCGTGCGATCCGTCGCAGCGAGCCGCGTGCTGTAGCGGTCTAAGCAACACCAAAAAACCCGGCCTCAGAGCCGGGTTTTCTGTGGGAGCTGGCTTGTGTGGGAGCTGGCTTGCCTGCGATAGCGGCAGGTCAGTCAACATCACTGTTGCCTGTGCCTCCGCTATCGCAGGCAAGCCAGCTCCCACATTTGACCGAGCCAGCCTTGGGATTAGGCCAGGCCAGCATCCGTGGTCGGCACAATCAATATCCCCGCCCGCAAACCATTCTTGACCTTCGGGTTCGGGAAGATGATGCGCGCGCCCTCCTCCTCGATCACCCAGCGGGTCTTGGCCACGTCTTCGGCCAACAGGTAGCCCTTGGCCAATGGCGAAAAGTTTTCTACATCCGCCGGCAGGTGCAGCAGGAAGGCATCACTGTGCTTGATCACTTCGCGAGAGACGGCAAACAATTGCAGGCCATCGAGGCTCTCGGTTTCGGGCTCATCACCTTCGATGATCTGCTTCAACCGTGTCTCCAGGCGTGACACATCCACGCCCTGGTTCTGCCCGAACGGTCGGGCCTTGCCCAATTCCAGGGTGAAGGCTTCGGCGTCGAGTTGCTCGTAGGTGAACGCGGTGAACGTGATCGAGGTTTTGTTCTGCAACAACACCGCCTGCATACCGGCAGCGTTCAGGCGCGCCAGCTCATGGCGCGAATGCTGGCGCCCGTTCTTGAACGGGTACAGCGCGAACTGCTCGATCTTCGAGCCGCGAATGGCCGTGTGCAGGTCGTAATGCAGGCGCGAACGGCCCGGCAGGCTGAAGAAGCTGCGAGCCAGTTGCTCAAGCTCGGCGGCGCGCATGGCCTCCGGGCCGATGTTTTGTTCGTGACGGCCGTTGAACAGCCGGTTGACGTCCAGCTCAAGGTAACGCTCGCCGCGGCGCATGGCCTCGGGGTTGCCGAACAGGAACAGAATACGATTGCGGGGTTTGATCTCCCCACGGGCAATACCATGCAACAGGCGGTCGAGCAATTCGATCGGCGCGGTTTCGTTGCCATGGATGCCGGACGACAACAGCAGGTCGCCGCCGTTGTCCAAGGCCTGCGGAGGGCGCACTTCAAGCGCGCCTTCGCTGAGCCAGCGCATCTGCACGCCGTCGACAGTCAGTTGAATTTTTTGCGCCGGTTCGCGACCGGCGAGGGTCAGTTCAAGCAGTTTGCCGAGGGCGAGCATAAGCAGCTTCCTTAGTGGTTGCAGCCAGGACCGTGAACGTGATCGTCGTCATCACCTTCAACGTCGGCCGGTTCCATTTCCAATTGCAGGCTCATCAGGTTGGTGGCCAGTGGGCGCATCAGCAGGTTGGCGTATTCAGCGTCACCTTCTTCCACGTCCACGCCGATCAGCAGTTGGCCACGGCCGTCGTGCTGGATCCAGATTTCCTTGCCCTGCCACACCACGGCGACGCGGGTGCAGGAGGTTTCCAGCTGGGTGCCGTCGGTGTCTTCAAGGATCAGTTTGAGGGTGTCGGTGGTCATAAATTGTTCTCAGCATAGGGTGTAAAAAGAGGCAGATTTAATTGATCTGGAAAGGATAAACCGAGCCCAGTTTAAGGATTTGCGTCAGTTCATCCAGTGCCGTCCGGCACTCAAGCAGCAATTGCGGGTCAGCCAGGTCGCTTTCACGCAGGCTGTCGCGGTAGTGCTTGTCGACCCATTGGGTCAGCGTTTCGTACAACGGCGCGGTCATGATAACGCCTGGGTTCACCGCCGCCAGTTCCGATTCATTCAAGGCCACGCGCAAGCGCAGGCACGCCGGGCCACCGCCGTTCTGCATGCTTTGCTTGAGGTCGAAGACCTTGACTTCGCGGATCAGCCCACCGGAGGCCGTCAGGCCTTGCAGGTACTGCCAGACGCGCTCGTTGGCGCGGCATTCTTCCGGCACGATCAGCAGCATCGAGCCGTCGGCGCGGGTCAGCAACTGGCTGTTGAACAGGTAGGAACGCACCGCGTCCTCGACGCTGACCTCGGCGCGTGGCACACACACCGACTGGAAGTTGCCACCCAGCTTGCCCAACTTGCCTTGCAGTTCGGCGAGCATCTGCTCGGTATTGAGGAACGCGTCCTCGTGGTAGAACAACACCTCGCCGTTGCCCACCGCGATCACGTCATTGTGGAACACACCGGCATCGATTACCGCCGGGTTCTGCTGGCCGTACACCACGCCGTCATCTTTCAAGCCGTGCAGGCGTGCAACCGCCTGGGAAGCTTCAAGGGTCTGGCGCGCCGGGTATTTTTGCGGCGCCGGGTAACGGGTGTCGAACGCACTGCGCCCGAACACGAAAAACTCAACCCCGGCCTCGCCGTAGTCACGGCAAAAACGCGTGTGGTTGGCGGCGCCCTCATCGCCGAACTGCGCCACCGCCGGCAACGCGGCGTGGTGGGCAAAGTGCTTGCCATCGGCAAACATCGCCCCCAGCACACGGCTGGTGGTCGGGTGCTCGATGCTGCGGTGGTATTTGCAGTTGAGGTTGGCGGCGGTGAAGTGCACGCGGCCATCCGCCGTATCGGCGCTCGGGCTGACTGTGGCGGCGTTGGCCACCCACATGCTCGACGCCGAGCAGCTGGCCACCAGCAATGGCATCGCCTGCTTGGCGGCCTGCTGGATCACTTGGGCGTCAGTGCCGCTGAAACCGAGGCTGCGCAAGGCGGCCACATCCGGGCGCTCTTGCGGCGCCAGCACGCCTTGCACAAAGCCCATGTCCATCAGGGCTTTCATTTTCTGCAGGCCCTGCAACGCCGCAACCTTGGGGTTCGAAGACTGCTGGCTGTTGCTCTGGGACGCGACGTTGCCATAGGACAAACCGCCGTAGTTATGGGTCGGCCCCACTAGACCGTCAAAATTGACTTCACAGGATTTCATCGGCGAGGCTCCACGAACATCTGTTTTTATAGGCATCAAGTTACTTGAACACACCACTGACCTTGTGTGGGAGCTGGCTTGCCTGCGATGGCATCACCTCGGTTTTACTGAAAAACCGAGGCGCCTGCATCGCAGGCAAGCCAGCTCCCACATTTAGATCAGCGTTACCCCTGGCGTCAGTGTCGCTGGCAATACCAAACTCGGGGTCTCCAGCGACGCCACCGGGTACGCGCAATAATCCGCCGCGTAATACGCACTGGCGCGATGGTTGCCCGAAGCACCCACACCACCGAACGGTGCGGTACTGGCAGCGCCGGTCAGCTGTTTGTTCCAGTTGACGATACCGGCGCGGCTTTCCAGCCAGAACTGCTGGTAGCGCGCTTCGGAGTCCGACAACAGACCCGCAGCCAAGCCATATTGAGTGTTGTTGGCCTCGGCAATCGCCCCGGCAAAATCAGCGTAGCGGATCACTTGCAGCAATGGGCCGAACAGCTCTTCATCCTCACGCTCGGTCACGCCGGTTACATCAATGATGCCTGGGGTCAGCAAGGCGGCCTGAGCCTGCGGCTGAGTCATTTCCAACAGCGCCACCGCGCCATTGGCCAGCATCCACTCCTGGGCGTCCATCAAGGCTTTGGCCGCGCCGAGGGAAATCACCGACCCCATGAACGGTGGCGGCTGCTGGTCGAATGCACCGACTTCAATCGTCGCACTGACCGCCACCAGACGCGCCAGCAAGGCATCGCCCCAGGCGCCTTCGGGCACCAGCAAACGCCGGGCGCACGTGCAGCGCTGGCCAGCCGAAATGAATGCCGACTGAATAATGGTGTAGACCGCCGCATCCACATCGGCCACTTCATCGACCACCAATGGGTTGTTGCCACCCATTTCCAGGGCCAGGATCTTGTCCGGGCGCCCGGAGAACTGCTGGTGCAGATGGTTGCCGGTGCGGCTGGAGCCAGTGAAGAACAACCCGTCAATGCCAGGGTTGGCCGCCAGGGCGATACCGGTTTCCCGCGCACCTTGCAGCAGGTTCAACACGCCCGCCGGCAAACCGGCTTCGACCCAGCATTGCACGGTCAGCTCGGCGACTTTGGGGGTCAGTTCGCTCGGCTTGAACAACACCGTGTTACCCGCCAGCAAGGCCGGGACGATATGCCCGTTCGGCAAATGGCCCGGGAAGTTGTAAGGGCCGAACACCGCCACCACACCGTGGGGCTTGTGGCGCAATACGGCCGTGGCGTCGCCCAACGGGCCGCTCTTTTCGCCGGTACGTTCGCGGTAGCTTTGCACCGAGATGGCAATCTTGTTGGCCATGCTGGTGACTTCGGTGGCCGATTCCCACAGCGGCTTGCCGGTTTCCTCGCCGATGCAGCGAGCGATTTCATCGGCGCGCGTTTTCAGCGCGGCGGCAAAGGTTTCCAGCACGCTGATGCGTTCTTCCAGCGGGCGGCGAGCCCAGCCTGGAAATGCCTGACGCGCCGCCTGCACGGCCGACTCGACCTGCTCGGCAGTGGCGCCATTACCAGTCCACAGCACCTGCTGGGTCACCGGGTTGCGCGACTCAAACAGCTCACCCTGGCCGGCCAGCCAGCTACCTGCGATATACAGCGAATTCATTATTTCGACTCCCGAGCAGCAGACAACGCAACAGCGCGCACTTGATCACCCACCACCAGTTGCAGGCGTTTGGCGGTTTGCGGATCGACCACCAACGTGCCTGCCGCCAGCCGGGCCGGAGCGGCAGTAATGCGGCACTCCTCGCGCTTGCGGTTATGGATCAGGAACGGCGTAGCGTCGTCCCCCGGCGTGCCGATGGCCAACACCAGCGACTGGCTGTCGCGCACCGCACGGATTTTGCTGGTTTCACATTCCACCGCCGGGCCGGCGTCGAAGATATCGACATAACCCTGGTAGCTGAAGCCCTCACTCTTGAGCATGCTCAATGCAGGCTCGGTGTCCGGGTGGACCTTGCCGATCACATTACGCGCGTCTTCAGACAAGAAGCAGCTGTACAGCGGAAACTTCGGCATCAGCTCGGCGATAAACGCCTTGTTGCCCACGCCGGTGAGGTAATCGGCCTGGCTGAACTCCATCTTGAAGAAGTGCCGGCCCAGGCTTTCCCAGAACGGTGAGCGCCCGGCGTCGTTGGACACGCCACGCATCTCGGCAATGATCTTGTTGCCGAACAGTTGCGGGAACTCGGCGATAAACAGCAGGCGCGCCTTGGCCAGCATGCGGCCGTTGAGGCCGGTGCGGTAATCGGCGTGCAGGAACAACGAGCACAACTCGGAATTGCCGGTAAGGTCGTTAGCCAGGAACAGCGTCGGAATCTCGCGGTAAATGTTCAGCTCCTGGGAAGCGCTGACCGTGAGGCCGACCCGGAAGTTGTACCAAGGCTCACGCAGGCCGACGGCACCGGCAATGGCAGAAATGCCCACCACACGGCCTTCGTCGTTTTCCAGCACGAACAGGTAGTCGGCATCACCCCGCCCGGCTTCACCGCGAAAGGTTTTTTCCGCCCAGCCAACTCGATGAGTCAGGCGCTCCTCGTTGGCCGGCAAGGTGGTGAGGCCGGTGCCGGTGCTGCGCGCCAGATCAATCAGGGCCGGTAAATCGCTGCTGCGTACGGGACGAACGATCATGCTATCTCCTCAGACGGGCCGCTTTGCAGCCACCCGCGAAACTCTCTTTTTAAACCGCTACCAGACGCACACTTGCGCCTTCGCCAACGCCCAGGGCTTCAGCCGCTTCCAGGTCCAGGGTCACCGGCTTGCCGGGCGCGTAGTCCAGTTCCAGCATCACCGCGCGGTAATCCTGCAACTGCGCGTTGCTCACCAGGTACTGGCGGCCGACACCTTTGACCATCTCGCCGATTTTTACCGGCACCACGCGGCTCTGGGCGATCGAGCGAATGCCCGAAACCCGTGCGTGCAACGTTGGGCCGCCGTCGAAGATGTCGATGTAGTGGTCGGTCTCAAAACCTTCGCGCATGAGGATGTCGAAGGTGATTTGCGCACGCGGGTGCACCTGGCCCATGGCTTCCTGGGCTTCGTCCGGCAACAGCGGCACGTAGATCGGGTAATGCGGCATCAGCTCGGCGAGGAAGGTGCGGCTTTTAAGCCCGCACAGGCGCTCGGCGGCGGCGTAATTGAGGTCGAAGAAGTTGCGACCGATGGCGTCCCAGAACGGCGAATCACCGTTCTCGTCGCTGTAGCCGACAATCTCGGTCACCACCGAGTCCGCAAAGCGCTCGGGGTGGCTGGCGACGAACAGCAAGCGGCCACGGGAATTGAGTTCCGACCACGGCGAACCAACCAGCGCAGGCTGCACGTAGAAACTGGTGAGCAGGCTGTTGCCAGTGAGGTCATGGCACTGGGAAAGCACGTGGATCTTGTTGTGGATCTTCAGCTCGCGGGAAGCGTGCACGAAGGTCTCGTTACGAAAGCTGTAGAACGGTTCGGAGTAACCGGCCGACGCGACGATGGCCGAGCAGCCGGCGAGCTTGCCGGTCTCGGTGTCTTCGAGCACGAAGAAATAGCTTTCTTCACCGTTGAAACTCACCTCGGCCGCGAAAGACGCTTCGCTGGCAGCGATTTTATCGCTCAGGCGTTCCACATCGTCCGGCAAGGAGGTGACACCAATCGGGCTATCCGCAGCCAGACGCTGTACCTCGCCCAGATCAGCCATTTGCGCGGGGCGCATCACCAGCATGGTGTCACTCCTTAACTCGAAAAACTCATAGGGGAAAAAATGCCGGACAGGTTTTCAATCAGAGAGGGCTTGTGTGGCGAGGGAGCTTGCTCCCGCTGGGCTGCGTAGCGGCCCCAAGATTTTGGGAGCGCTTCGCACTCCAGCGGGAGCAAGCTCCCTCGCCACACAAGCGGCTCCCACATTTGATCCGGTCCGGCCTTTAGAATTTTTGTTCGACGCCCGGATCACCAGGCGCCAAGCGGTCCATCAAGCTTGCGTCAACGTCTTCACAGCACGTTCGAAGCGGTCCAGGCCTTCGTTGATATCCGCCTCTTCCACCACCAGGCTTGGGGCGAAACGCACCACGTCCGGGCCGGCTTGCAGGATCATCAGGTTTTCTTTTTCGGCCGCGTTGAACACGTCCTTGGCACGGCCTTTGAACGCGTCGCTCAGCACGCAACCAATCAGCAGGCCCATGCCGCGCACTTCGGTGAAGATCCCGTATTGCTTGCCGATCTGCGTAAGACGCACCTTGAACAGGTCGTGCTTGGCGTTCACACCGGCCAGTACTTCTGGGGTGTTGATCACGTCGATCACCGCCTCGGCGACCGCACACGCCAGCGGGTTGCCGCCGTAAGTAGTGCCGTGGGTGCCGACCACCAGGTGCTTGGCCAGGTCTTCACGGGTCAGCATGGCTGCGATCGGGAAACCACCGCCCAGGCTCTTGGCGCTGGTGAGGATGTCCGGCGTCACGCCGTAATGCTGGTAGGCGAACAGGTGGCCGCTGCGGCCCATGCCGGTTTGCACTTCGTCGAACACCAGCAGCGCATTATTGGCGTCGCACAGTTCGCGGGCGCCTTGCAGGTAAGCCAGTTCGGCTGGCAATACGCCGCCTTCGCCCTGGATCGGCTCCAGCACCACGGCGCAAGTTTTATCCGACACGGCCGCTTTGAGCGCGTCCAGGTCGTTATAAGGCACGTGGGTAATGCCGGTGATTTTAGGCCCGAACCCATCGGAGTACTTGGACTGGCCTCCGACGTTGACGGTGAACAGAGTACGGCCGTGGAAGCTGTTCAACGCGGCGATGATCTCGTACTTCTCGGTGCCAAAACGGTCGAACGCAACGCGACGGGCCAGCTTGAATGCGGCCTCGTTGGCCTCGGCGCCGGAGTTGCAGAAGAACACGCGCTCGGCAAAGGTGGCGTCGATCAGCTTATGGGCCAGGCGCAACGCCGGCTCATTGGTGAACACGTTGGAGACGTGCCACAGCTTGTTGGCCTGTTCGGTCAGTGCACCGACCAGCGCCGGGTGGGCATGGCCCAATACGTTAACCGCGATGCCGCCGGCAAAGTCGATCAGCTCGCGACCGGCCTGGTCCCAAACGCGCGAACCTGCGCCACGCACGGGAATGAAGGCGGCAGGTGCGTAGTTGGGCACCATCACCTGGTCGAAATCGGCACGTTGCACCGGGGCTTGCTCAACGGACATCGGAGTCTCCTGAAGAGGAACGCCTGCCTGGAACTGGCGGGCGATGCAGGGATTGTAAGGACAGTTTTCGGCGCGGCCTTGCCGCCAAGCGACAACTTCTTATAGCGCCAACCCGCGTTTTTGGCGGGTTTACGCCAATGCGACAAATAGCGTCGCAATGGCGCAGTTTAAACGTTGCATCGTTTGAGAGGCAGGGGCATCGCCTGCTGATTTCGAAGGTTGTATTAACTATCTGCCCCCTGTACGCCAATCAGACTTGCTGTGATGACGGTGACTCAACCCACTGAAGGATCAGCCACGTGCCTCCCCTGACTCAAACCACGCTCACCCAACACCTGACACTCACCGCCAGCAGGGTGCCCGCCGGGGCTCACACCCGCCTGCCGCAATGGCTGGGCAACGCCTCAAGCGCGCGGCGCGAGACTTTGAAAAACACCCGGCTTGAGTTTGCCGATTGGCAGGCCGACACCCGCCGCCAGCAACAAGCCCCCCTCCAGCAAGCCATGGCCGAGAGCTGGGCCACGCAAAACCAGCTCGACACCGCCCTGGCAGCGCTGCAAGCGCCCCAAGCGTTCGCGGCACCCTTGCTGCAACAGGGTCTTACTTCCCGCTTTGGCATTGAGCTGGATGTCACCGCCACTTACCTGCGCCTCTACGCCCCCGTGACGGTTCCGCTGTTCCCTGTGGACTTGGGAGGCGTCAAGGCCTGGACCGTGTCGCTGGTGGACGCAGCGCTGCACAATTTCGACGCCGCCGAAGGCGAAAAAGCCGCTTACACCACCGACTCCACCTTCATCACCCAACCCTCAGCCGCTGGGCAATTCGACACCCTGCCCGCTGTGACCGAAAAAATCAGCATCGCGCAATTCGTCGGACTGTGCCGCGAGCTGGACATCGGCGCGCAGTACCAACGCTACCTCAAAGGCTTTTTCGGCTTCCAGAACGCCACGCTGCAGGCATCGCTGCGCAGCAAGGTAATCGCCAATCTCAAAGCCGAGGCGCAAACCTGCGTGCACATGGCGCGCCTGAAAAAAGACGCGAGCGAATCGACGCTGCGCACACTCCAGGCGCAGCTCGACGGCCTCAGAGGCTTGACACTCCAGGGCAAGGTACTGCTCAACCACGACCTGAGCCTGATGGGCGCACCGCTGACCGGCATAGTGCTGTTCGCCGCCGACCTGGAGCAGCACCGAAGCGCAGTCCCCATAGTGGCGTACATTCCCGGCGACCCACTGGCGCCCCTCAAGTATTACCCCGACGGCACAGCATTCATGCGCGACCTGGCCGACAAGCTGCGCGACGCCGACTACCAGGCGTTTTTCAGCCGCTTCGTCAACCAAGAATACCGCGGCTACTTCTTTGCAGACCTCAACAGCCGGCTATCCAAAGTCGTCTGGCACTCGCCGCAGCCCGGCGACTCACGCCCCGCCTGGCGCGACGAACCGGTGGTCAACCCGAACCTGCAGTTCTATGCAACGAAAATCACTGGTGATCTTTACGAACACCTGTACGAGACCAAGCTCGACAAGCTGCTCAATGACGCTCGGGTAACCGCCATCTCCACCGCAGACGCCGACAGCAAGGCACGCTGGCAACGCTGGGACATTGTGCAGAAGGTTGCTAACGCCATTCTCGAAGTCGCCGCCTTCATCGTGACCCCTTTCCTTCCACCACTGGGCGCGCTGATGCTGGGCTACACCGCTTACCAACTGCTCGACGACGTATTCGAGGGCATCATCGATTGGGCTGAGGGCCTCAAGCGTGAAGCCTTCGGGCACCTGATGTCGATCCTCGAGCAAATGGTGCAACTGGGTATGTTCGCAGTCGGCGCACCGATTGCCGAAGGTTTGCTGCGACAGGCACTGCCCAACGAACTGTGGCGTTTTTTTGAGCGGCTCACCCCGGTCACAACTGACGGCAAGACCCGCCTGTGGAAGCCCGACCTGGCGCCCTACACCCATGACATTCAACTACCGCCCGAGTCACGCCCCAATCACGAAGGGCTATATGCCCATGCGGATAAACAGATCCTGACACTCAATGGACAACACTTCTCCATCAAGAATAAATTGGGTAACACTTTCCTTGCCCACCCTACCCGCGCGCACGCTTACCGCCCGCAAATCATCAGCAACGGCAAGGGCGCCTGGCTGACAGCAACAGATCGCCCGCTGACCTGGGATCGCAGCACCTTGCTGCGTCGACTCGGCCCACCGGCTGACACACTCAGTGAGACGCGCCTGGAATGGGCGCATCGCATCAGCGGCGCCGACGATGCCGCCCTGCGCAAGCTGCATATGGACCGCCAACCACCGCCTCCACTATTGGCCGACACCCTCAAGCGCGTCGCCATTGATCAGCAACTGCAAGACTTTATCGACCAGATGAACAGTGACGACCCTGCGCAGTATCAAAAAGCCGACCCGCAAACCCAGCTTTGGCTGTTGAGTCAGACCGGCCTGTGGCCCGAGTCCAAGACCTTGCGCTTTCTCAACGCGAAAGGTGAGACCGTCTGGGAGCATAAAGGCCAGGAAAACTCGGCGGTGGCGCAGATACATGAAGCCCAGATGAAAAATGGTGATTTTCTCAAAACGCTGCTGGAAACCCTGGACGAATCAGAACGCAAAATCCTGCTTGAGGAAGAATTCGGCACCCCCGCCACCCAACTGCACGTGCGCGCGGCCAAACTGCGTAAACAGCTGGCACGCCAAGCCCAGGCCAAGCGCGCTTCATTGTTTGACTCCCGCTACCGAGGGCTGGAAACCACCGATGACCCGCGCCTGCAAAAAATCATCGACAGTGCGCCCGGCCTGCCCACCAGTGCGGCGCACGAGGTGCTGTTCGGCGCCAGCGGCCAAGACCTGCTGGCCATGGATCAAGGTAGTCTGCCACCCCATCTGGTGGAGCGCGCACGCTGGGCTGCGCATCAGGTCAGGATCAGTCGAGCGTATGAAGGGTTGTACATGGATGCCCTGGAAAGCAACGACACAGAACAACTCGCGTTGCATTCCCTGGAACAGCTGCCGGGGTGGTCGCCGCAGGTACGCCTGGAAGTGCGCGACTTCAGCCGCACCGGTACGGTACGGGACACCATCGGCCCGCTGCAGGCACCGATCCAACGCACCTTGGTGCGCGCCATTGATGGCGATTACGTTCCCGAAGACGGCAAGGGCACCCTGTTCGGCGAAACCGACCTCTATACCGCCGTGCTCCAGGCACTGCCCGACGCGCAACGCGACGCGCTGGGTATCCACATTGGCCAAGGCCCACTGCTGAAACAGACCTTGCGCCAGTACGCGCTGGCCCGTGAGCCGCTGGGGGAGCTGCTGGCAACTGCGCCAGTGCGCAAGCCCTTTTACGACCCCAAGCTGATGCGCTTGCCCGGCGGCATGGAGGGTTACGACGCGAGTGCCCCTGGCAACACAAATAACCTTGAGGCGCTGTTAGTACACGAACTGTATCCCCGTCTCGCCCCAGCAGAAGTGGACTATGTACTGAACGCCATGCGAAGCCACCCTGGCTCGCCCTTACAGACGCTTCATTATTTGAAGGCTGAATTTTCACGACTGGAAACCGACCTGGCGACCTGGCGCTCCAACCTCTCTCAAACCTTCCTCAACACCGAAGTACCGCTTTTCTCCTCAACCGTTGCCGAAGAGAAACTTAATCGCTGGATCTGGACCCACCAATTGCTCCGTGCCTGGCGGCACGAGACCCCGGAGGACAGCGAGTTTTCTCTTGGCCGCCAATTGCACCTCGACGCCCCCTTGCAAAGCGAACTGCCCACCATCAGTGCCAACTTCGACCACATCTGCAACCTGAGATTGAAGGGTTATCCCACCACCCAAGGCGTACCCGCCTTTTTGGCCCACTTCCCCAACCTGCGCACGCTGGATATCAGCGACATAGCACTCAACACACTGCCTCCCGAAGTCATGGCGCGCACCCAGCTCAATCGGCTGACGCTGAGCAATTGCAACCTTAACCTGACCACACAAAGCCGTGCACAGCTTGCCACTTTGAGCCAATTGAGAAGCCTGGACCTTTCCCGCAACTACCAGCTGTCACTTTCTCCCAACCTTGGGCAAATGCCTGAGCTGCAGACGCTGAACCTTAGCCAGACGCATATTTCGCTATTCCCCGAACACCTGATCAATCGCCCTCAGCTCACGAGCGCCGACCTCAGCGGCAACTACCTGAGCAGGCTACCCGACGCGCTGTTCAGCCTGCCCGCCGAACGGGCTAGAGCGTTTGATTTGTCGGGCAACCCCCTTTCACGCGCCACCCTGGAAAAGATCAAACGTTACTGCCAGAGAACCGGCGAACACTTCGGCGCAGACGCCAACCCATTCGAGCGTCGCTTGGTTCATGAGCTTTACCCCACCTTCACTGAGGACGAGGCGAATAACTTTATCTTCAGGTTGCCCGGTGAGCTGAATGACTCAATGCCCGCACTCCTGCGCTTGAAAACCGACTACGAGCGACTGCAAACAGACTTGCAGGAGTGGGCATTGGATATACCTGAACGGTACCCGTTCATAGACACGCCCATGGACGAAGGCGTACGAGCGCAACAGCAACTGCTTCGCCACCAGCTCAAGGCCTTGCTGGAGGAAAGCTGGCGACGGGAGACCGGTCTGGATTCAAGCCAGGAGCCGCCGACCACCGATCATGAAATGGCGCTGAAACTGCCTTTACTCGGCGATTTACCGGTGCTGAATATGGACTTTAAACATGTGTCGAAACTGGAGTTGAGCGCAGAGCAAGCCACCTCAATTCCCGAAGGCTTTCTTGTGCGTTTTCCCAACCTGGAAACCCTGCATATTCATCGTTATGCCCTGCCGGACATTCCCGCCGATGTGTTCAAGCTGACCAAGCTCAAGACACTGATCCTGTCCCATAGCCGTATGCGGTTGACCGCAACCAGCGCCGACGCCTTGAGCGACCTGCAAAACCTTGAGTACCTGGACCTCAGTGGTAACCCCCTGGGCATCACGCCCGACGTCAGCAAGATGTCCGGGTTATCCACCCTGATCATCGAAAATGCCGGCCTTACCGAGGTACCCAACGGGACGTTCAACCTGCCATCCCTCGATCAACTGGACCTGAGAAACAACCGGATAACCGAACTTCCCACCGACCTGCTTGAGGTGGCGCCGGACAGGGCCGATGGTTTCGTTCTGGGCGGCAATACGTTCTCGCCTGAAACGATCGCCCTGCTGGTGCCGTATTACAACCGCACCGCAGTGGACTTTGGCATCCCGGAGGTCAGGCAGCGCGCGCAACTCAGCCCAGCGTCGTCAACCGACGTATCAGAAGAAGAAACCGAACAATAAAAGCCACTCAACCACGCTCGGACGGCACCGACGACAATTCAAACGGGCTGCTGCTACGCCGCTGGTTACGGTCTTCACGCGGGGTGGCGCCAAAGAAGTTGCGGTAAGCGCTGGAGAAGTGCGGCCCCGAGGAGAAGCCGCACGACAGGCCGATCTGGATGATCGACTTGCTGGTTTGCATGAGCATCTGGCGGGCCTTGTTCAGGCGCAGTTCCAGGTAATACTGGCTGGGAACGCGGTTGAGGTATTGCTTGAAGATGCGCTCGAGTTGTCGTCGCGACACGCACACATGCTGGGCGATTTCGTCGGTGGTCAGCGGCTCTTCGATATTGGCTTCCATCAGCAGCACGGCCTGGGTCAGCTTCGGATGGCTGGAGCCCAGGCGGTTTTGCAGGGGGATGCGCTGGCGTTCGCCGCCTTCGCGGATGCGCTCCACCACCAACTCTTCGGAGACCGCACCCGCCAGTTCGGCGCCATGATCACGGGCCAACACCGCCAGCAACAGGTCGAGTACCGACATGCCGCCACAGGCGGTCAGGCGGTCGCGGTCCCAGTCAAACAGATGGCTGGTGGCGATCACCTTGGGGAAGCGCTCGGCGAAGTCGTCCTGCCAGCGCCAGTGCACGGCGGCGCGGTAGCCGTCGAGCAAACCCAACTGAGCCAAGGGATACACACCGGCCGACAACCCGCCGATCACGCACCCGGCGCGCACCAACTGCTTGAGTGCAGTACTGAGTTGGGACGCAATGACGGTAGGTGGCTCGTCCGCCAGCAGGAACAGCTTCTGAAAGCCTTCAAGCTTGCCGGCCCACGGTTCGCCCGGTAATTGCCAGGCACCTTCGGTGCGCGGCTCGGCCTGCAAGAACGACAGTTCGTACACAACGTCCGGATGCACCCGTTGAGCAACGCGCAAAGCCTCCTCAGCCAGCGCAAGCGTGAGTGCTTTTGTGCTGGGCCAAATCAGGAAACCAATTTTATGGGCGGTCATTTAGGGGCTATCCGAAGCGAGTAACAGTAATGAAGACAAGGGCCAATGCTAGCCGGTAAACGAACACAAATCTCAAAACATATGGAGAACCAATGTGGGAGCTGGCTTGCCTGCGATGGCGGTGGGTCAGTTGCCACACTGGTTACTGATATATCGCTATCGCAGGCAAGCCAGCTCCCACAGGGAACGAGGCGACCTCAAGGCTGCGAAATATGCACTATTTGAGTGCACAAAAGCAGTCTTGATTATTTCAAGCTACCGGAAAGAAACTGCTGCAACCGCTCGGACTGCGGGTTCACCAGCACTTCACGCGGGTTGCCACGTTCTTCGACGATGCCTTTGTGCAAAAACACCAGTTGGTTCGAGACTTCACGGGCAAAGCCCATTTCGTGGGTCACCACCACCATGGTGCGGCCTTCCTGGGCCAGGTCCTGCATCACCTTGAGCACTTCGCCGACCAGCTCCGGGTCGAGGGCCGAGGTCGGTTCGTCGAACAGCATCACCTCCGGCTCCATTGCCAGGGCGCGGGCGATGGCCACGCGCTGCTGCTCGCCGCCGGACATGTGGCCGGGGAACGCATCCTTACGATGGCCCACACCAACTTTGGCCAGGTAGTGCTCGGCCTTTTCACGCGCGTCTTTTTTCGACATGCCCAGCACGTGCACCGGCGCTTCCATCACGTTTTCAAGCGCAGTCATGTGCGACCACAGGTTGAAATGCTGGAACACCATGGACAGGCGCGAACGCATGCGCTGCAGCTGTTTCGGGTCGGCGGCCTTCATGGCGCCGTCCTTGTTGGCCACCAGTTTCAGCTCTTCGTTATTGAGCAGAATCTTGCCGGCGTGGGGTTGCTCCAGCAGGTTGATGCAGCGCAAAAAGGTACTTTTGCCCGAACCACTGGAACCGATGATGCTGATCACATCACCGGCCGCGGCGGCCAGGGACACGCCTTTGAGCACTTCATGACTGCCATAGCGTTTATGCAGGTCTTGGACTTCAAGTTTGTACATGCGGTCGGTTCTCACAAAAACAGGTGGTCAGTCGTTGAGCAAGCGCCCGTGGCGCAGCGCTTCGCGCCCCGCCACCTTGGCCAGCCAGAAACCCGCTTGGGCATAACGTAGCCGTTCAACGGCAAACAACACCCCGGACGTCCCCGCGCAAACAATGCTGACGCGGTCGGTCAGAGGGTCAATCACTTCAAAAATCTCATCGCCCGCTTCTACCCGGTCACCGGCTTTACGCAGGTAACTGATCACCCCGGCATGGGGCGCAAACAGCAACTCGGTGCCTTCGAAGGGCAAGCCTTCGCACGCGTCGTATTGCGGCGCCGGCCATTGGCCGGTGATCAAGCCTTGCTCGGCGAGGAACGCGAGGATGCCTTCGGCGTGGAAAATCGCTTCATCACGGCCGGTGTCGGCCTGGCCGCCCAATTCCAGGGTAGTCGCCAGGCACGCCAGCGGAACCTGTGCTTCGGGGAACGCCTGTGACAGACGCAACCACGGCAGCGAGCAGGCTTCATCAAACGAACTGCCGCCCGAGTCTTCCGCCAGCAGGCCGACTTTCACACCCAGGTGCGCCGACAACGAGCGCCACTGCGGCCAGTGCTGGGGCAACGCATACATGTGCAACGCGGCTTCGGCGTCGCAATGCAGGTCCAGGACGATATCGGCGGTGCAGGCGTGGCTCAGCAAGATGCGCTGCATGCCTTGCAGCTGGCTGCTCGGCGCGGGCAATGCATTGAGTGCGTCGGTCATCGCCTGGCGGATCATGCGCACATTCGCGTGCGGGTCATCGCCCAGCTTGCCCTTGAGCAACTCGGCAACCGGCGCGCTCAGCTCGACGAAATCACGGTTGAAATTCTTACCGCTACCCACCTCGAAACGCCCCTGGTGGCTGCCTTGCATCAATTGGCCCAAGCCCATCGGGTTGGCCACCGGCACCAGCTCGATCACCCCGTTGAGGGCGCCTTGCTGTTCCAGTTCGGTGAGGCGCTTTTTCAGCTCCCACGCCGCGCGCATCCCCGGCAATTCGTCGGCGTGCAGGCTGGCCTGGATATAGGCCTTGCGCTCGCCACTGCCAAAACGAAACACGCTCAGTTGGCGCTCGCAGCCCAGGTGGCCCCAGGGCAACAGGTGATCGATACGTTCCATATCAATGCTTCCGTGGAGCCAGGTAGCTCAGCCAGCGGCGCTCGGCCAACTTGAACAGGCGCACAAGGATAAAGGTCAGGCACAGGTAGAACACGCCGGCGGTAATATAGGCTTCGAACGGCAAGTAATACTGGGCGTTCACGGTGCGTGCAGCACCGGTGATGTCGATCAAGGTGACGATGGACGCCAGACTGGTGGTCTGCAGCATCATGATCACTTCGTTGCTGTACTGCGGCAGCGCGCGGCGCAAGGCCGACGGCAGCAGGATGCGGCGGTACAGCTTGTAGCGCGACATGCCCATGGCCTTGGCCGCCTCGATCTCCCCGTTCGGCGTGGCCTTGAGGCTACCGGCGATGATTTCGGCGGTGTAGGCGCTGGTGTTGATCGCAAACGCCAGGCATGCGCAGAACGTGGCGCTCGACAGCAGCGGCCACAGGAAGCTTTCGCGCACGGCTTCGAATTGCGCCAGGCCGTAGTAGATCAAAAACAGCTGCACCAGCATCGGCGTGCCGCGGATCACGTAGGTGTAGAGCCAGGCCGCACCGTTGATGACCGGCTGCTTGGACACGCGCATCAAGCCCAGCGGCAAGGCGGCGAGCAGGCCAAAGAACAGCGAGATGGCCAACAGTTTCAGGGTGGTTACCAGGCCGCCAAGGTACAGCGGCATGGCTTCCCAGATGACGTTGTAGTCGAAGATCATAGATCAGCCGCCCTTACGCCTACCGAGTAGCGCTTCTCAAGATAACGCAGGGCCAGCAACGACACGCTGGTGATCACCAGGTACATCGCCGCCACTGCGAGGAAGAAGGTAAAAGGCTCGCGGGTGGCGTCTGCCGCCTGCTTGGCCTTGAACATCATGTCTTGCAGGCCCACCACCGAGATCAGCGCGGTGGCCTTGGTGAGTACCAGCCAGTTGTTGGTGAAACCAGGGATCGCCAGCCGGATCATCTGCGGCACCATCACCCGGAAAAACACCTGGAAACTGCTCATGCCATACGCAAGGCCGGCCTCGGCCTGGCCCTTGGGAATGGCCATGAAGGCGCCACGGAAGGTTTCCGAGAGGTAGGCGCCAAAGATGAAACCCAGGGTGCCGATACCGGCGGCCAAGGGGTTCAAGTCGATATAGTCGTCATAGCCGAGCATCGGCGCGACGCGGTTTAACAAGTCCTGGCCGCCGTAGAAAATCAGCAGAATCAGCACCAGGTCGGGGATCCCGCGGATCACCGTGGAGTACAAGTCACCCAGCCAAGCCAACCAGCGCACCGGCGACAGGCGTAACGCGACCCCGATCAGACCCAGAACAATGGCCAAGGCCATGGACGACAAGGCGAGCTGAAGCGTCAACCATGCGCCATCGAGGATGACAGCCCCGTAGCCGTTCAACATGATTCAGGTCCTCGAAAAGGGGGATGAAAAAATGGCGCAAACTTCAGAATCTTCTGTTGCTTGCGCCATTTAGGACAGACAGCTGCGACGAGTTACTTAGGGTCAGCGCCGTAAATATCGAAGTCGAAGTACTTGTCCTGGATTTTCTTGTATTCGCCGTTGGCACGGATCGCGGCAATCGCAGCGTTGATCTTGTCCAGCTCGGCCTTGTCGCCTTTACGCACAGCGATACCGATGCCGTCACCGAAGTACTTGGCGTCGGTGAACTGTGGGCCCACGAACGCGTAGCCTTTACCGGCCGGGGTTTTCAGGAAGCCGTCTTGCAGCAGGGTAGCGTCAGCCACGGTGCCATCGAGGCGACCGGCTTCCACGTCCAGGTAGATTTCGTTCTGCGAGCTGTAAGGCACAACCGTGACGCCTTTAGGGGCCAGGACTTCCTTGGCGAAACGATCGTGGATCGAACCGCGTTGCACGCCGATTTTCTTGCCTTTGAGTTCATCCAGGCTGTCGCTGACGGTGGTGCCTTCCTTCATCACCAGTTGCGCTGGGCTCAGGTAGTAGCGGTTAGTGAAGTCCACAGACTTCTTGCGGTCTTCAGTGATGGACATGGACGACAGGATCGCATCGATCTTGCGCACTTTGAGCGCAGGGATCAGGCCGTCGAATTCCTGCTCGACCCATACGCACTTGACCTTCATCTCTGCGCACAGCGCGTTACCGATGTCGTAGTCAAAACCAACGATGCTGCCATCCGGCGCCTTCGAGGCAAACGGAGGGTAAGCCGCTTCGATACCAATCTTCAGGGGCTTTTCATCAGCGAAGGCCTGCATGGACAGCACGGACAGCGCCAGGGCGCCCAACAGCACAAGTTTCTTCATCTTGGGACTCCATCGGTATAGGGCAAAAAGCAGAATGAGCCGTGGCCCACGATGCGACTTAAGTGAAACCGAATAGCGGTGCTGCGTCCTACCCTGAATTGATACAGGAGACGACGAGCGAGTGATCGGCATTCTAACGACAGGCCGGAAGCCGATATTTCCTCAATGCGACAACAATTTACAGAAGCACTGAGAAAGCGGTTCCAGCACATTGACAGCCTCTGGATTTTATGCAGAGACAAAAGATATTAAACCTGTTGATGCTGCAAATTGCGGGCCTATTATTCGCAAACCCTTCTAGCACGGCAAGTCTGGCGTTTAATCTTATTTCTGAGGGTGTCTAAAACGCGGGTTTTCGGGGCGAAGGCGTAGCACATTGCCTCAGGATTGGGCGTGGGGTTACACATTTAGGCTGGACGGTAACATTCAGAAACCTCCTACGAAAGAAACCGATATTTATTGGCCTACACACTGATCGTTCCCACGCTCCGCGTGGGGATGCATCCTGTGACGCTCTGCGTCACGCCTCCAGAGCAGACGCGGAGCGTGGGAACGATCAGACTCCGGCCATGAAACACATTCCAAATGTGGGAACTGGCTTGCCTGCGATAGCGGCCTGTCAGCTAACCCACCTGTGCCTGATACGCCCTCATCGCGGGCAAGCCAGCTCCCACAGTGATCCGGTTTCGCCAGTGCTATCGAAATCAAACCCCACAAAAAAGCCCCACCCGGCTCACGCCGAATGGGGCTTTATCTGACCCGGCCCGCCTTACGCGACGTTCATGGTCTTGTGCGTCTCAATCAAATGCGCCACCACACCTGGGTCGGCCAGGGTGGAGATATCCCCCAACCCGTCATACTCAGCCGTAGCAATCTTGCGCAGAATCCGGCGCATGATTTTCCCCGAACGCGTTTTCGGCAAGCCAGGCGCCCACTGGATCACATCCGGCGAGGCAATCGGCCCGATCTCTTTGCGCACCCAGTTTTTCAGCTCCAGGCGCAGCGCTTCGTTAGGCTCTTCGCCATTCTTGAGCGTGACATACACATAGATGCCCTGCCCCTTGATGTCATGCGGTACACCCACCACCGCCGCTTCGGCGACTTTAGGATGCGCAACCATCGCGCTTTCAATCTCGGCGGTGCCCATGCGGTGGCCGGACACGTTCAACACGTCGTCCACACGCCCAGTGATCCACCAGTAGCCGTCTTCATCGCGACGCGCACCGTCGCCGGTGAAATACATGCCACGGAAGGTCTTGAAGTAAGTGTCGACAAAACGGTCATGGTCGCCATACAGCGTGCGCGCCTGGCCCGGCCATGAATCGAGGATCACCAGGTTGCCTTCGGCAGCGCCCTCGATGATGTTACCGAGGTTGTCCACCAGCGCCGGCACCACACCAAAGAACGGGCGTGCCGCCGAGCCCGGCTTGAGCGCGTGGGCACCCGGCAGCGGGCTCATCAGGGTGGCGCCGGTTTCGGTCTGCCACCAGGTATCGACAATCGGGCAACGGGATTGGCCGACATTCTTGTAGTACCAATCCCAGGCTTCCGGGTTGATCGGCTCACCCACCGACCCGAGCAGACGCAGGCTGCTGCCATCCACACCTTCGCAGGCAGCAGTGCCCGAGGCCATCATCGCGCGGATCGCGGTCGGCGCGGTGTAGAGGATATTGACCTTGTGCTTGTCGACGATCTTGCCCACCCGCGTGATATCCGGGTAGTTCGGCACGCCCTCAAACAACAGCGTGGTCGCGCCATTGGCCAACGGGCCGTAGACGATATAGGTGTGACCGGTGACCCAACCCACGTCGGCGGTGCACCAATAGATTTCGCCTGGGCGGTAGTCGAACACACGCTCGTGAGTCAGGGCTGCGTACAACAAGTAGCCGCCAGTGGTGTGCTGCACGCCTTTAGGCTTGCCGGTGGAGCCCGAGGTGTAAAGGATGAACAGCGCTTCTTCGGCGCCCATCTCCTTAGGCGCGCACACAGTGCCCGCCACTTTCATCAGGTCTTCGTACCAGATGTCGCGATGCTGGTTCCACTTGATGTTGCCATTGGTGCGCTTGCACACAATGACTTTCTGGATGCTGCTGGTTTCCGGGTTGGTCAGCGCGTCGTCGACGTTGGCCTTCAGCGGAATTTTCTTACCGGCGCGAATGCCTTCGTCGGCGGTGATCACCACCTTCGACTTACAGTCGATAATGCGACCGGCCAGGGCTTCCGGTGAAAAACCGCCAAACACCACGGAGTGAATCGCACCGATGCGGGTACAGGCCAACATGGCGACCACGGCTTCGGGGATCATCGGCATATAGATAGTCACCACGTCGCCGCGATGCACATCCTGGCCGCGCAGGGCGTTGGCGAACTTGCAGACTTCTTCATGCAGCTCGCGGTAGGTGATGGTGCGGCTTTCGGAAGGGTCATCGCCCTCCCAGATGATCGCAGCCTGATCACCACGCTCGGCGAGGTGGCGGTCCAGGCAGTTGTAGGAAACGTTGAGGGTGCCGTCGGCAAACCATTTGATGTCGACATGGTGGTCGTCGAAAGAGGTCTGCTTGACCGCAGTGAAAGGCTTGACCCAGTCAAGGCGCTTGGCTTGCTCGCGCCAGAAGCCATCGGGGTTGACCACCGACTGCTGGTACATGGCCTTGTAGGTCGCCTCGTCGGTCAGCGTGTTGGCTGCTACTTCGGGGCGAACGGGGTACAGGGAAGCCGCACTCATCTTTCTTACCTCGGTGACAATAGTTGTTTTTGTATGCCCTGTTGTAGCCGGGGCGCCCCCATAGAACCATTCGACGATGGTAGTAACAAGCCCCTACAAAATGCCCTGCTATGCCCTTTCAGGGCTCTGGCCCAAGGCCTGCGCGGCTTTGGCGCCTGATGAAAAAACCTTTACCACGGGATTGTTACAAAAACCGCCAATAGTGTTTATCAAAAGCACGGGTATATGAATAAAACCCACAGGCCTAAAATCAACTCCGCCAACAAGGCAACGTGATTAACACCGTAACAGCCCCCACGAAGGCAACGTTAATCCGAACTTCCCAACTCTTAAGTTACACACGCGGCCTCATAAGGGCCCCGTGACCCCTTTCGCCCTGAAGAAGGTAAATACAGTAATGAAAGCTCTCGTAGTTATGGCCCTCAGCAGCTTGTGCGCCACCGCCGCCCTGGCCGATGAGGCCCCGACCGAGCTGGCCGGCCAGAACGCCCCGATTGTTGAAGATTACACCTACAGCACACACTTGGATGTGGCCAAAGTATTGTCCATGAGCAACATCCCTGATGTCTGCAACGTTGTACCGGTACAAATGGAATATGAAGACTCGCAAGGTCAGCGTCATATTCTTAATTATCAAGTGATGGGCAATGGTTGCTCTAACGGGTAATAACTTTTTCAGTAAGATTTAAACCCGGATCTTGGTCGCCGCAAGAAATCGTTCTTGCGGCCAAGGACCGCCCTCTGGCCCACCGCCACCCCAATGTGGGAGCTGGCTTGCCTGCGATGGCGATCCCAGCCAAACACATCCCCTACAGCCCTCCTCAATTCCCCCTCCCACAGCCCTACAAAAACTATCCCACCGCCCGTCAAAAAATTCCTACCCCAGCAAAGCCTTGCAAACACACGCTCTGGCCGAAAACCACAGCATTTTGGCCCTCCATCGTGACCATCGGCCGCAACACAAAGCCGATTTTTTCCCTATAATGCGCGGGTAAATCGGGCCTGCAATATCCCTTTACACTAGGATGAAGAGCCAGACCTGAGGCCTTCGCGCAAGCACGCACCTGTCGCTGCGCACCTCAAGCCTCAAGCAGAACCCGTAACCCTATTCCGTTTATTTGCCTGCGCGAGCTGTTGCAACAAACGATTCCTTAAGATCCACCGCGGCCTCAGGGCCGTGTGAACACCCAACCATCCGGTTTCACACGGGCACCTTTGAGCCCTCACGCAGGAGACGACACGTCATGCTGAGCTGGGACGAATTCGACAAAGAAGAAGAAGGCGAAGTAGCCGCCAAAGGCGCCAACGCCGGCCACGCCACCGAAGCCAACATGGACCGCCTCGACGGTGCCGGCGCTGCCGCCGCCATCGAAGCCCGCGCCGTCACCGCCAATGACTCCGCCGCCATCGTGCGCGCCAAGGCCGCCTTGGACAAACTCGACGTCGCCGAAGGCCTCGCCGAGCTGGAAGGCTCCGCCGCCCGCGTCGCCGTTGACGAAAAGCGCATGATCAACTGCCGCGCCGACCTCAACCAACTCGTGCCGTTCAAGTACGACTGGGCCTGGCAAAAGTACCTCGACGGCTGCGCCAACCACTGGATGCCGCAAGAGGTCAACATGACCGCCGACATCGCCCTGTGGAAAAACCCCGAAGGCCTCACCGACGACGAACGCCGCATCGTCATGCGCAACCTCGGCTTCTTCTCCACTGCCGATTCGTTGGTCGCGAACAACCTGGTGCTGGCCGTGTACCGCCTGATCACCAACCCGGAGTGCCGCCAGTACATCCTGCGCCAGGCCTTCGAAGAAGCGATCCACACCCACGCCTACCAATACTGCATCGAATCGCTGGCCATGGATGAAGGCGAGATCTTCAACATGTACCACGAGATCCCATCGGTCGCCAAAAAGGCAGCCTGGGGCCTCAAATACACCCGTTCGATCTCCGATCCGAAATTCGAAACCGGCACCGTCGAAACCGACAAAGAACTGCTGCGCAACCTGGTCGCCTACTACTGCGTCCTGGAAGGCATCTTCTTCTACTGCGGCTTCACCCAGATCCTGTCCATGGGCCGTCGCAATAAAATGACCGGCGTGGCGGAACAGTTCCAGTACATCCTGCGCGACGAGTCGATGCACCTGAACTTCGGTATCGATGTGATCAACCAGATCAAAATCGAAAACCCACATTTGTGGGATGCCGAGATGAAGGAAGAAGCGACCCAGATGATTTTGCAGGGGACGCAGCTGGAGATTGAGTACGCGCGGGATACCATGCCGCGTGGGGTGTTGGGCATGAATGCGGCGATGATGGAGGATTATCTGAAGTTCATCGCTAACCGTCGGTTGTCGCAGATTGGGTTGAAGGAAGAGTATCCGGGGACCACGAATCCGTTCCCTTGGATGAGCGAGATTATGGACTTGAAGAAAGAGAAGAATTTCTTTGAGACTCGGGTTATTGAGTATCAGACGGGTGGGGCGTTGAGCTGGGATTAATCAATTAACGGTTTTATAAAAACCCGAATAATTCGGGTTTTTTTACGCCGGCAAACTCCAAATACTTTTCATCACACCAAATCCTACTTCATCAAAGCAGTACGTATTGATGATAGCTCAAGGCCATGCTATAAGGACTTAGGCGTGAAATATATGCGTCTTTTGTATCCCACCAGCATGGAAAGCATATGGCTAGCACACTCACACTTCCAAAGAAAAAATCCTCTTTTCTAAAAAGTTATTTTCTAAATACCGGCTTCGTCCAAAAAGCAGATAAAAGAAAAGGCATACCGAAAATAAAAGATGGTACGGATATTGACGGAAACTATGTAATTATAAAAATCTGGGATAGAGACAAAAGCGCCGACGACTCAGACCTGCGGGAAATTTGGCGCAACGAATTACGCCAACTTCATAGACTTGCAGGCTATCCGGGGGCCTCGGAATATATTTCAGAGCTGAAAGAAACATTTGAAGATGAATCAGCATTTTACATCGTAATTAGCCCTGGACAGAAAACTTTTTTAGCCAAACATCTAAACAATACCCAAAACGCCCCCCCTAACGAGCAAGACAGAATAATATTCTGGGCAAATATAAAAAGAGCAGCCCTAGGAATTAATATACTGCACTCTCAAGGTATGCTACATCGCAAGGTTGACGAGTGGGCCATACTTACAGAAAGTCATCTCAACCAAGAAGATTTCGAGCTAACAGGGTTTGAGTGGTCGATGCGGTTAAGCTCTAGAACCTCTCAAGTAAGCGAATCCGGTGTATCCTACTCTTTTATTGACGACTGGAAAGGCCTTGGGAGAATAGCAGCCAAAGGTTTAAATTTAAATTTGCAACGAATATCGGATCACAGCCTCTCACATTCAGACGTTTCAGGAGCAGTAACAACAGAAGAAATTGTTCTAATAAGAGAGCTTCTTCAGGTAAAGCCCTCTCCAAAAATCAGTCAAGAAGATATCGAAAAAAGTATAAACGAAATTGAAGGACGGCTACTCTCCCGCCAAAATAGTGGAAATCAAAAACTCAAGATCGCATTTTCACTCGGTGAAAATGGGAAGCTATCACATATAATCAAAAAAGTATCAAACAATAAGATTGAGTCAGATGCGATTGAAGATCAGCTACTCTTTCTTGAAAATGATCTCTACTCACCGACATTGATTATTTCTGACAACGGAAATGCCTTTATCGTCGGAGAGCAATTAACGTACTTTATAAAAGATTACGAATCTCCGTCAGATAGATCAAGATCAAACTGGTCTATTGCCTATTGCGAAAAGGCAGAGCAACAACGACCAATAATAAAAGAAAGCACACAGACAACAGCCATCGGGACAAATAGCTTAGAGTTCCTTAGCCTAGCCAAAGCTAGACGAGAATATGCGAAGCCCAGAGCCAGAATAAACACATGGCGACCACTCATACAGCGGCCAAAACGCAAAGGATTAAAAACCGAACAAACAAGTCACGTACAAGAGTTCTGGCTTATACAAATCATAGATTATCTTTTCTCAATAATCGATTGTCACCCCATACAGATAACTAGTTCGACATCTACTGAAGATGACAACATCATAATAACTGTGTCTTCAAGGGCAGACGATCGAATTGAGGCACTCACAAAATTCCTCGATATAAAAGACACGCCAGCGTCTAGGCTATCGGACATTTTAAATAGTGAGGAAAAAAGTTCAGCATGGTTAATTGCCGATTCGCTATTCCTCGGAAAAAATCGACGCAACGATACAAACTGGCATTTTGTAAACGAAGTAAAATCTGACTCATATTCGTTCTCTGGAGACTCTTCGATTCCAAAAGACGGTGATTACTATTTGGTATCCTCGGAGCAAAAGGGGAACCTTACACAATTCATGCGCCGGGCTAAATCGTTGAAAGCACTTGCTGAACACGATGAGCTGCTCCAAATGTTAATCAATCCGAGGGGAAAAATAAAAAATAGTCACGATGATATTTTTGACGACTCGTTCTATCAGAGTCTAGATACATCGAAGCAACAAGCATTGAAAAAATTAATTTCAACTGTACCTCTCTTCTTAGTGCAAGGCCCACCAGGCGTTGGGAAGACAAAGCTAATTAAAGAACTCGTAAGACGTCGGCATTTCGAAGAACCTACGGATCGCTTCCTACTAACTGCGCAGAGTAACAGCGCCACAAATCATTTATTAGAACAAGTTAAAGAACTATTCCTAACAACTGAAAAACCGCTAATTATACGATGTGGCAAAAATGATACCGAGGATGGAATACCTGACCTTAAAAAAGAGTCTGCAGACATTCTAATAAAACTGGCGTCTAGTCAAATCTTTAGCAAAGCTTCTACCCATATTCAAGAAAAAATAATCTCACTTAAATCACAGTACCAATCTGCCAACTCCTCTACAGCCACAGATATCCCAAGACATACTGCGGCAACAAGAACCTTTGAAGGACTACTATTAAGATCTGCAAATTTTGTATTTGCAACTACTAACTCTTCCGAATTAGAGCGTTTGATTGAAGAAAGAGCGCAATTTGACTGGACCATTATTGAGGAGGCTGGAAAGGCTACCGGAGGAGAGCTAGTATCCCCATTACTACTATCATACCGACGCCTAATGATTGGTGATCACAAGCAACTCCCCCCATTCAACTCGGAAAAAACAAGAGCAATATTGCTCAACAGTAATTCCCTTAAAGAAGCGCTAACGCTCGCACGTCCACTTATAAGTTCAGAGCTGCTAGATAACACTGCAAACGACCTTTTCAACATACCAGAGGCAACGCAGGAAACTGACATTGATGAGACAGTAAACTTCCCAGAAGTCTGTAGAAAAAGTATTGGCAAGCTATTTTTATTTGAACAACTTATAGAAGACGAACTTGAATTTCAACGTGACAACCCGAACTCAAAAAATAAAATCGCATCTCCACTGTACATCCAACACCGCATGCACCCCGCTATAGCAGAAATAGTTTCGCAGTGCTTTTACAACGGAGACTTAGAGACTTCACCGGAGAGAATCCGGCATTGTGCCAACACTCCTCCTTTAACAAATTTCCACAAACCCTCGACTACTCCTCAGCCGCCAATCATTTGGATTGATATGCCTTGGCTGCAAACGACCTTGGGTAAAAAAATTGGTGAGAACACACCTCGATATACAAACGAAGACGAAATGGATGCGGTTCAAATAGTCTTAGAAAATCTTCATAACGCGAAAGAGCAAAAGGAATCAATTGCTATCCTTTCACCCTACAGGAGACAAGTTAAAAAAATAAGTGATCACTTAGAGTCACAGCCAGAATTAATGAAACATCTATCTGATAACTTTTTGATATCTGGAACTAGCTCACCTTGCTTTACCGTAGATTCATTCCAAGGAAATGAAGCGGATATAGTTATTATTTCTCTTGTTCGAAACAATAGCGCACCAACCATAAAGTCTTCTCTAGGTTTTTTAACCGACACAAGACGAACCAACGTACTTTTAAGCAGAGCTAGAAACAGACTTATTATTATTGGAAGCATAGACTTTTTAGAATCCAGCTTATCTCAGGCTCGCAGTGAGGATGACAAAGACAAAGTAGAGTCCATTCAAAAACTTCTTACTTTAATTCGCACAGACGAAAAGAAAAATATTGCAATCATCAAATATGAGACTATCCAGGGATGGAAAATATGAAAGCAGTAAAAGTTGCGGTGCCATCTATAAAAAACAGATCTAGAATCTATTATGACAAAGGTCGTCAATGGAGTGAGCTAGAACATCTAATATTGGAATCTCTATCGCACAATGATTATACCGCGACTGAACTAGAGAAAGCCTCCTGTATCCCAAAGAGCATAATAATTGAATGCTTATCTAGGCTGATGAGAGCAGGATGGATAGAGATCACAAGCTCCCATCCCACGATTAAATTTTCTGCTACATTGCCTGGCCGAATTGCTGCCGACCGAACAGATCTCCCAAACTCAGTAATAAGATTAAACAAAAATATAAACTTTATTATTGATGAAATTTCTGGCACAACATTTAAAAATCACGAAATCCAATTCTATGACCACAACCGAATCAAAAATCTGAACAACGTGGTAAAACTTAACAAACCTATAAACCCACCACCTTACAACCCAGATGAACTAGCCTCACTATTCCTCCATGATGACGAAAAAATAGTTGGAATTGATGGAATAATAAGTCGTCCTTTTAGTGGATATGCCGTTTTCACCGTGATCAATGAAAAAATTGAAAACCAACCATCTTCTATGCCCAAAGAATTGGAAGTTAGCATTCTAACCGCAGCAAGACATGTTAGACAATTCCCTGATAGCCATGACACCATAGAACCAACTTTTACGCCCCCGAAGAAAAACACCCAAAATTCCTTCAATATTAACGAATCGGATATCGATATCTTATTAGGCGCAGAAAGCCACAAGAATTATCTCACACATATTCTTGAAAAGTCGATTTCTAGGATCTTCATCCATTCAACCTTTATACGTGAGCAGTGCTTCGATATATTACTTCCATTGTTCCGATCTGCATCCGCTCGCGGTGTAAAAATTTTTATTTATTGGGGACAAGAAGAGAGCGACGACTCCACAACCTTGAAATCGGTCACCGAAATACGCAGGACTCTAGAAACAGAAAAATTAAATCAGTCTATTTATATCTCTCCTCGCTCTACAGGATCTCATTCAAAACTAATAATCTCTGACTCGGGTCCCGATGGAACTTTTGTATCCGCCGTTGGTTCGTGCAACTGGCTTTCATCTCCTTTTAACAGCTTCGAAGGTACGACGTTAATAAATGATGCAACCATAAACAACCATCTAACTAATATTTTCATTCGGCTTATCACCCAAAATCACTGGAACGCAAATACAAACGAGCTTCTCCGAGCCGCATCGGAAATGCAGACATATACGACAATAGATGCAAAACCTCAAAATTCAAAAGTAACAATTTTGACCGGTTCGCAACATGCCGATATGATCCTAAACATCCGCGACAACGTAGAGTCTGAACTTTTAATAACAAGCAACAAACTAAGCGCAGCGTCCAAACCGACAATAATCGCCCCATTATCCGCCTCAATACAAAACAATCCGAATATAAAAATAAATTTATTATATGGAATGAACAGCGGAGGTTTTACTAAACGGGAAATTAGAGAACTAGGCACAAACCTAAGTGCTATGGGTCTTAATCTCAGCGCGGTAAATAGACCAGGCCTCCATGCAAAAATCATAGCCTGGGATTATAACAATTTAATCGTTTCTAGTTTGAACTGGCTTTCAACCACTGAAATTCATCCTGACTCGCTACACGAAGTTGGCGTTTATATCGAGAGCAGAGATATAGGAACAAAAGCACAAAGCGTTATATTAGACTATCAAAGCTCATTAAAATAAACTATTTATTGCGACTGTACCGCCCGAGAGCACACTCTAGAACTTAAAATCGCAGTATTATTTTAAAAACCTTATTCATATATTGTCGACTGGAGAAGCCATAGATTCTGTGGCTTCTCTATTTAAGCAGGAAAACTTTAGGTTCGCGAGTGAGGGAATTTCCTTAAAAATTAATTTAACCAATTTAGGGGCTTGACCCACAGAGATCCCCTCTTTACCCTCTCAACTCGGCGCCTAAGAAACGCCTCAACCAGAGCGGTTCTCCGCACCCGACAGCCATGCGGCTTTTTTTCGCCAGCGGTTTCTCTACGCCTGTGAAAAAATCCCCGTTATGTCGGGAGTGGGCGAATACAAGACCCGAAAGGGGAATATGTCCGGCCCGTCTCTGGTGGGTTTCTTAGCTCCCGACACCCATAACGCCTGCCCTAAGAAAGCAACCAGAGGTAACGGAAATGCCTGGATACTTTGCATCATCTGCGAAGGTCATTCGCAGTACCCGCACCATTTCTCCAACACCCTCCAATCCGGAGGTGTGCCATGTATGAACCTACCGTCTTCACCCGCCAAAACCTGCAAATGCATGCCCTGCTGCTGGAGAACCAACCATGGTTCTGTGCTCGCGACCTTGGTCGCCTGATGGGGCTTTATCTGGCTGAGCGAATGGTGAGCAAGCTCGATGAGGATCAGCGGCAGACACTGGATATCTGCTATCACGGTCAGCCTGAGAACATGCTGATGATCAGCGAATCCGGCGTATATGCATTGCTGGTGTACCACTACTCACCAGGGCATCGCCTGTTGCGTGAATGGTTGACCCATCAAGTGGTGCCGACATTACGTGACAAGCATCAACCACGATCTACAGACCGCCCGATGCTGAGCTTGCTGGATTGGCCCGAAATGTCGTTGAGCCTTCTGCATTGGCAGGATGAAGGCTGGATTCGGTTACGTGATATGCCATATCTATTGCTCAACAGGACTCGCCGACGGGCGTCACCGAGCAAGACTTGGTTTCAAAAGATGGCAGAGTTTTTCCAGCCATCAGGCCATTCCACACGCTGAAATCCCGAAGATATCCCGTCCGGGCCAACGCTCGGACGGATCACCAACACACATTTCCCAATCCGCGCTGTAACAATGCCGGATGCCTCACGACGTTCATTCCTATGCCCGACCGGGTAAACTCCCTTGATCATAGCCAGTAAAAGCACAAGATCACTATCTGGCTGATCTGAACTGTATAGCCGTTATCCGCCTGAACCCATGCAGTGGGCACCAGTCACACGGTTATGAGAACCGCTTCAAACGATCAAGGACCACCCGTGAACCCAGACATGCTCGAAGCCGGCCCCATCGACGCCAAAGTACTCTCCGTCTTTGACTTCGACGGCACCCTCACCCACCACGACAGTTTCGTGCCCTTCCTCAAATTCGCCTTTGGCCCCGGCGAGTTTTACGGCCGGATGGTCAAACTCGTCGTGCCGGGGCTGCGTTTTTTGCTGCAGCAAATCAGCCGGGATGAGTTGAAGGCGCAGTTGATCCGCACCTTTATGACGGGCGTGGAGAAGGCGTGGGTGCAGCAGCAGGCTGAGGCGTATTGTCAGCGCTATTGGACCAAGTTGATGCGCCCCAAGGGCTTGCAGTCGGTGGAAGATGAGGTGAAGTCCGGGGCGGTGGTGACGCTGTGTTCGGCGTCGCCGGCGTTGGTGTTGCAGCCGTTTGCGAATCGGCTGGGCATCAAGTTGATTGGCACTGAGCTTGAGGTGGTCGACGGCGTGTTGACGGGCAAGCTCACGGGGAATAATTGCCGTTGTGAGAACAAGGTGCTGCGGCTTGAGGCGGTGTATGGGGATTTGGGCGAGTATCGGCTACGGGCCTGGGGCGATACGCGTGGGGATCGGGAGTTGTTGGCGGCGGCGCAGGATGCGCATTTTCGGCATTTTCATTCGAAGAAGAAGCGCGCCAAGTTGCAGCGGTGATGCGGGTGGGTGGGGTCGGCGGGTGGACCGAGGCGATCCTATCGCTGCCTCGCTGGGGCTCGAGAGCTCCCACAGGTTGATCGGCGTCAGGCTGGACGCACTTAGCATGGGTGCCAAGAGGTCAGCTCACACCCAATCTTCTACCCGCAATCCTGGCACGCGGTCGAACTCGCGTCGATTATTCGTGACCAAAATCAGACCCTGCGAACGGGCATGCCCGGCGATCATCTGGTCATAGGGACCTATCGGAGTACCCGCTCTAGCCAGCTCTGCGCGAAGCTGCCCAGTATGTATCGCGGCGTCTTGGTCGTATTTTAAAACCTCCAGGCGCGCAGCAAACCCTTCTACGTCGGCGAGGTTTCGCTCCGGGTTAGCTGATTTTTCAGCACCGTAAATCAACTCCATCAGGGTCACTGTACTAATACCCAGTTGGCCATGGTGCCTTTTGAAGGTTTCACGCACCTGTTGGGGTTTGTTTTTGATGGTGAAGATGCAAATGTTGGTATCTAGCATGAACTTGAGCATTAAAAAGATTCCCGCTCTTGTTCCGCTGGTTGCTCGCGGTCGGTCATGAAGTCAGGCGTGACCCCCTCGCCATCAAACCAGCTGTCCCATGACTCACCGGCTGGGGTGATGATTCTGGCTCTTCCGATAGAGATAACATCTACGCGCTTTACATCGTCCGGCATGGCAGCAGCTTTTGGCAAACGTACCGCTTGGCTGCGGTTGCTTTGGAATACAGAACCTTGGTCCATGATGGCCTACCTCTAGTGATCGTTTAATATCGCAACGCTACACCACAGCCTGGATATGTCAACGGGATATACATTTCGTTACGGGTCGAACCGCTGGTCATACCCTGCATTCACGAAAACACCAAAGAGCATTTGAATTTGATAAAAAATTCACTCTTCGCGCCAAAAACGTTAATGGCTTACTGAGAGGTGATGCAGGTAAATGGGTTTGGCAGGTTGACCGAGTCGATCCGTTCGCTGCCTCGCTGGGGCTCGAGAGCTCCCACATTTGAACATTGTTGAGGCTTAGGCCGGCGTCTTCAGGTCCACGCCCAGCGCTGTTGCAAAGGCTTTCACCATCGGGCTTCTCGGCGCGTTGTGGCGCAGGATCAGGTTGAACGCGGTGCTCAGGTGAACCTGTTCCGGGCACAGTGCGCGCAGGCGCCCGTCCCTTATCAATGGCGCGGCGTAGTGTTCCGGCAAAAAGCCTAAGAAGCGCCCGGTGAGGATCAGGATGGCGACGGCTTCCACCTGTGAGGCCGAGGCAGACTGACTGTCGTAGGTGACGAAGTTGGCTTTGTCGCGATGGATCGCGTACCGGTGGTTGACCACTTCGTATTGGCGCAGCACGTCTGGGGTGATGTCACTCGCGTTGAACAGCGGGTGTCCTACGGCGCAGTAAGCGTGGGCTTTTTCTTCGTAGAGGGGGAAGTAGTCGAATTCTTCACGGCGCTGGTACACCGGCACGATACCGACGATCAGCCGCCCTTCCACCACGCCGCGTTCAACTTCGTCGAGTTGCGAGGCATGTAGGCGCAATCTAATTTTTGGCGATTCGCTGTGTAGTTTCCCTAACGCGGTAATTAGCGGCGAATTAACGTCGGACACGGTGTTATCAATTACACCGACACTAAGGTCACCAATAAGCTCGTTTTGCGCCGAACTAAGCTTGTCGCGAAAACTGTCCACCGAGGTAAATAGCTCGATGGATGCTTGATACACCAACTTGCCTTCTTCGGTCAGGCCAAAGCCTTCCCTGCCCCGTGTACACAGGCGCATGCCGATGCGAATTTCAAGGTCGGAGATCTGTTTGCTGATGGCCGCCAGGCCCACATTCAGCTCGTTTTGCGCGGCACTGAAGCCGCCGGCTTCGACCACGGCCATGAACACGCGCAGCAGTTTGAAGTCCAGCCCGCTCAGTTGCAGCGGCGGTCGTGTGCCGGGTTTTGGCGGCATGTTTCCAGAAGTGGAAAGTGGGGTTTCCATAATACGCGTTGACCTCAAGTGCCATATTCAACAGGCTTCAACCCAATCCTTGAACATAGCCAGGCGGCGATAATGAACATAAACATCCGCCCTTGGCAACCTTGAATACGGCGCGTCAGACGCTGGTTCAGTCTAGTTGAAATCTTATTTTTACTGCCTCCGACTCTTCTAAAAACAAGCGTGAGGAATACCGATGTCCCAGCCCACCGACCGCCTTTGGGGCGCGCGTTTCAAGACCGGCCCGTCTGCTGCTTTGGCCGCGTTGTCGCGTTGCCCTGAGCGCTATTTCCGCCTGACGCCCTACGACCTCGCTGGTTCGCGTGCCCATGCCCGTGAGTTGCAGCGCGCCGGTTTGCTGGATGAGTCGGAGACCTTGCGTACCCTTGAGGCCCTGGACCGTATCGGTGACGATTTCGCCGCCGGGCGCCTGCATCCGACCCTGGATGACGAGGACGTACACACCTTTATCGAACGCGTATTGACCGAGCGCCTGGGCGCCTTGGGCGGCAAGTTGCGCGCCGGGCGTTCGCGTAACGATCAAACGGCCAATGACCTGCGCCTTTTCCTGCGCGACCATGCGC
This sequence comes from Pseudomonas sp. PA-6-3C, assembly GCF_021605825.1. Classification (NCBI taxonomy): domain Bacteria; kingdom Pseudomonadati; phylum Pseudomonadota; class Gammaproteobacteria; order Pseudomonadales; family Pseudomonadaceae; genus Pseudomonas; species Pseudomonas sp. PA-6-3C. The sequence goes on along the minus strand of NZ_WKDV01000028.1, from coordinate 34,064 downwards.
GCACCATCACCACCGAGGTGTTGGGTTTGCAGCAGGCGCTGGTGGAGCAGGCTGAGCAGCACGTCGACAGCATTTGCCCGGGCTTTACCCATTTGCAGCAGGCGCAACCGATTGTGTTTGCCCATCACTTGCTCGCCCATGCGCAGTCGATGCTGCGTGATGTGCAACGGTTGGTGGATTGGGATGCGCGCACGGCGTTGTCGCCGTTGGGTGCGGCGGCAATGGCCGGTTCCGCAATTGCGCGCCAGCCCGAACATTCGGCCAAGGAAATGGGTTACACCGGGCCGTGCGAAAACTCCATTGATGCCGTGGCCAGCCGTGACCATGTGGCGGAGTTTCTGTTTGTGGCGGGCATGCTCGGGGTGAATATTTCGCGGCTGTCGGAGGAGTTTTGCCTGTGGTCGTCGCGCCAGTTTCGCTGGGTGGTGCTGGACGATGCCTACGCCACCGGCAGCTCGATCATGCCGCAGAAAAAGAACCCGGACATTGCCGAACTGGCGCGGGGCAAGGCTGGGCGTTTGATTGGCAACCTGACCGGGTTGATGTCGACGCTTAAATCCTTGCCGCTGTCGTACAACCGCGATTTGAGTGAAGACAAACACAGCGTGTTGGACAGCGTCGACACCTTGCTGCTGGTGCTGCCGGCGATGGCCGGGATGGTGGCGACCATGAAGGTGCAGGTCGAGGAGCTGCGACGTCAGGCGCCGATGGGCTTCACCTTGGCGACCGAGGTGGCGGATTGGTTGGCCACCCGTGGCGTGCCGTTTAAAGAGGCGCATGAGATTACCGGCGCGTTGGTGCAGGCCTGTGAGCAGCATGAGATTGAGTTGTGGGAAGCCTCGCCGGCGATGTTGGCGCAGGTGGATGCGCGGCTGCTGCCTGAAGTGCGTGAGTGCCTGACCCTGGAGGCCGCGATTGCGGCGCGCAGTGGCTGGGGTGGGACGGCGCCGGAGCGGGTGCGGGAGCAGATTGGGCGGTTGAAGGTGGCGTTGGCGGCTCAGCAAAAATGGGCTGAGAGTTACACCGGATTCCGAATCTGATCGTTCCCACGCTCTGCGTGGGAATGCCGCCCAGGACGCTCCGCGTCCCGTTGCATGGCTCCAATTCTGCGCAATGGTGACGCGGAGCGTCACGGGATGCATTCCCACGCAGAGCGTGGGAACGATCGTGCAACACCTATATTTTTTGGAGTAGCACCATGAACCAAACCCCGGCGGAGCGCTTGGAAGCCGAGCGCAAGTTGTCCGAGAACCAGTTCGATATCACGCAGTACGAGCATGTGCCGCGGCGGTATTACGGGCGGATGTTTTTTGCCACGTTGATCGTGATCGCATTGGCCGCGCTGTTGCGCGCATTTGCCAATGGCCAGATCGAATGGTCCTACATCGGCCAGTTCCTCACGTCTGAGGCCATCCTCTGGGGGCTGGTGAATACCATTGTCATGTCGATTTTGGCGATGGCGCTGGGTGTGGTGATCGGGGTGATCACAGCGATCATGCGCATGTCGGCCAACCCGATCCTGCGTTATGTGGCCATCACTTACACCTGGCTGTTCCGCGGTACGCCGCTGATTTTGCAGTTGCTGCTGTGGTTCAACCTGGCGCTGATTTTCCCGGTGATCGCGATTCCCGGCGTGTTCAGCATCGACACCGTCGACCTGATGACGCCGTTCGTGGCCGCCCTGCTTGGCCTGAGCATCAACCAGGGCGCGTACACCGCCGAAGTGGTGCGCGCCGGTTTGCTCTCGGTCGACACGGGCCAGTATGAAGCCGCCAAATCCATCGGTATGCCGAGCCTGCAAGCATTGCGTAGGGTGATTCTGCCGCAGGCCATGCGTGTAATCATTCCACCGGTAGGCAACGAGTTCATCAGCATGGTGAAAATGACCAGCCTGGCGAGTGTGATCCAGTACTCGGAGCTGCTGCACAACGCGCAAAACATCTACTACGCCAACGCGCGGGTCATGGAGCTGCTGATTGTGGCCGGCATCTGGTACCTGGCGGTGGTGACTGTTCTTTCATTTGGTCAGAGCCGCCTCGAGCGTCGTTTTGCCCGCGGCGCCGGCAAGCGTTCGTAAGTTTGGGTTGAGGAGATTTGCCCCATGAGAAGCATCGTCAAGGCCGTCAACCTGAACAAGTATTACGACCAGTATCACGCGCTGCGCGACATCAATATCGAGGTCGAGCAAGGCGAAGTGATGTGCATCATCGGCCCGTCCGGCTCGGGTAAAAGCACCCTGCTGCGTTGCGTCAACCAGTTGGAAAAAATCGACAAGGGCGGCCTGTGGGTCGACGGCGAGCTGGTCGGCTACCGGGTGGTCGGCAACAAGCTGCATGAGATGAATGAATCGCAGATTGCCCGCCAGCGCCTGGCCACCGGCATGGTGTTCCAGCGTTTCAATTTGTTCCCGCATATGACCGTGTTGCAGAACATCATCGAAGGCCCGGTGCAGGTGCTCAAGCGCTCGCCCAAGGAAGCCATCGAAGATGCGCTGGAGTTGCTGGCCCGCGTGGGTCTGGCGGACAAGCGCAATGCATACCCGGTGGAATTGTCCGGCGGCCAGCAACAACGTGTGGCTATTGCTCGCGCCTTGGCGATGCGCCCCAAGTTGATGTTATTCGACGAACCCACGTCAGCCCTCGACCCGGAGCTTGTGGGAGAAGTGCTGTCGGTGATGCGTGATTTGGCCACCACCGGCATGACCATGATCGTGGTCACCCATGAGTTGGGCTTCGCCCGCGAAGTCTCCAACCGCATGGTGTTTATGGACGCTGGCCAGATTGTGGAAGCCGGCAGCCCCGAAGAAATTCTAATAAGCCCACAAAACCCGCGTACCCAAAGCTTTATTTCTGCCGTTCGCACTTAACTAAAAAACTAACGAGAACGCCCCCATGAAAAAATTGTTTATCCCCACGTTGCTCGCAGGCCTGATGGCCTCCACCTGTGTATTCGCGGCATTGCCGGCAGCAATCAAGGAAAAAGGCGAGATCAGCGCGGCCATCGTGCCGAACTACCCGCCGATGGATTTCAAGGACACCGCCACCAATAAACTCACCGGCCTGGACTTTGACCTGGGCAATGCCCTGGCTGAGCGCCTGGGTGTGAAGATCAAATGGCAGGAAACCGGCTTCGAGCAGATGCTCAGCGGCCTGACCACCAAGCGCGTCGACATTGTGCTGTCGGGCATGAGCGACACCGCCGAACGCCAAAAGGCCGTGACCTTCATCGACTACTTCACCAGTGGCCCGCAGCTGTACACCCTGGCCAAGCGTGAAGACCTTCAGGCATTGACTGACCTGTGCGGTAAAAAAGTCGGCACAAGCCGCCGTACCACCTGGCCGTCGGAGATTGCCGCATGGAGCAAGGAAAACTGCGAAGCGGCCGGTAAGCCAGCCATTGTGGTGATCGGCACCGAAGGCTCGGCAGATGCGCGCGCGCAGTTGCAGCAGAACCGTCTGGATGCGGCGATGCAGGGCAGCGAGACCATTCCTTATCTGATGGCGCTGGACAAGGGTAAGTACAAGCCGGTGGGCCTGGCGATTTCCAAGCAGTTTACGGGGCTGGGGATTGAGAAGAGCAACACTGAGCTGGTGACGGCGATCAGTGAAGCGCTGCAGGGCATGATTGAGGATGGCACCTACGGCAAGATCCTCAAGAAGTGGGATCTGGAGCAGGGTGCGGTGGAAAAAATCAGCATCAATGCCGGCCAATAAACACAGGATCTAAAAATGTGGGAGCTGGCTTGCCTGCGATAGCGGTGGGCCAGTAAGAAATATTCAAGCTGACCCACCGCTATCGCAGGCAAGCCAGCTCCCACATTAGCTCTGTGTTCACATTGGTTCTGTGTTCACATTGGCTTTGTTTTCACACTTTATCTGTGTTGTCTTGAAGCAATAACAAGGACGCTCGCCCCCACCGTGGCCACCTATTCCCTGGTAATTCGCCGCCTGATGATCTGCTCGGTGACCATCGTGGTCAGCCGCGCCATGACCAGCCCATTGCTGGCCTTGCTCTTGAGTACCCGACTGGGCCTCAACCAGCAGGACATCGGCCTGTTGATGGGCATTGCCGTGTTTATCGCCACGTTGCTGGGCCTGTATGGCGGCTACATCATCGACCGCCTGGAAAAGCGCAAGCTGCTGATCCTGGCCATGCTCTCCAGCTCCATCGGTTTTCTATTGCTGACGTTTGCCAGCAACCTCTATCTCACCACCCTGACCCTGGTCATTACCGAAGCCGCCTCGGCACTGTTCCTGATTGGCTCCAAAGCCATCATCAGCGAGAACCTGCCGGTGGGTGATCGCGCCAAGGTGTTTTCCCTGCGTTACACCCTGACCAACGTTGGCTACGCCACTGGGCCGATGATCGGTGTAGTGATTGCCGGGCATATGCAACTGGCGCCGTTCTTGATCGCCAGCGCCATTGCGTTTGGCAGCCTGTTCCTGATGATCGGCATCCCACCGACCCAACGCGATGACAGCCACAAACCCTTGAGCTTCCTCAGCACGCTGCGCACCTTGCGCAGTGACCGCACACTGATCCTGTTCACCAGTGGCAGCCTGTTGAGCACCATTGTCCACGGGCGCTACACCCTGTATCTGTCGCAGTTTTTGCTGGTGGCCTACAAACCCGCCGAGGCGCTGAAGATTCTGTCGGCAGTGCTGGCCTGCAACGCCATTACGGTGATTGTGATGCAGTACCAGATTGGCCGGTTTCTCAAGCGCGAACAGTTGCGTTACTGGATCGTGCTGGGCACGTTGCTGTTCATAGCCGGGCTGGTCGGTTTCAGCCAGGCTCACAGTCTGCTCACGTGGTGCCTGGCGATGTTCGTGTTTACCCTGGGCGAGATGATCATTTACCCGTCGGAATTCCTGTTTATCGACACCATCGCCCCCGACGCATTGCGCGGCAGTTATTACGGCGCACAAAACCTGGCGGCGTTTGGCGGAGCGATGAGCCCGGTTATTTGCGGCTATTTGCTGATCAACGCTGCACCGACCAGCATGTTCTATGCGTTGGGTGCACTGACTGCGATGGGCGGCACTTTGTGTTTCTTGAGCGGCCGCCGTGTAGCTGGCGCACCGCTTATCTAAGGTGGGAGCTGGCTTGCCTGCGATAGCGGTGTGTCAGGTTAGGATGTTCAAACTGGCACGGCGCTATCGCAGGCAAGCCAGCTCCCACATTTTGCTCTCCGTAATATCTGGTATTTGCGTAGTATCCAGCCATTCATCTCACGGACCCGAGCCCCATGAAATTCGACACGGCCTACAGCCTGAGTCTCGACGACAAGCTGTCGATCTACGACGTTCGAGACCTGAATTTCGACGAAACCGCCGACTTCGACTCCGACAAGGACAGCTTCCTGTGCCCCAACGATGAATGCCGCGCGGCGTTCGAAACGGGCAATACGCTGAGCACGTTCAACGCGAAAAACGTCAATTATCAGCGCACGCCCCACTTCAAGAACAAGACCAGCACCCGGCATATCGACGGCTGCCGCTATGCCAGCACGCACAAGTCTGCAACGGGTGAAAGCGACGACGAGCGCGAGGACAACTTCCCATCCGAATTTGTACTGACGCGGCGTCAATACGAGCGCAACACTGCGCTTGTCGGCAGCGAGGGAAGCGCCCCACAAGATTCGGCGAAGGCGCCTTCGACAAGTACCCGTTCATCCCACATCAGCAGCGACACAACCCCGGACAAAACCAGCGTCTTCGCACACCCGGTCGAGTGCTATGTGTCGAATATCGACGACAAGGACAAGCTCAAGTCCATGCCGCTGAAGGTGGGTGAGCACACCGCGACCTACTGGACGTTTTTCAAGAAGATCGAATACCTGCAAGACAACAAAGGCCTGATCTACTGGGGCAAGATCAAAGCGATCAAGGATTACACCAGCAGCTTTCGCATCGACTTCGAAAAAAAGGTGTGGCTCGACAAAAAGCCCTACTCGGTGAACGTCTACCTGAGTAAAAAACTCATCGAAAACTACCGCAAGCGCACCGCATTCCTGGAGCAGATCAAGGCGGCAGCGAGCAGCGAACGGGCCTTGTATTGCTTCTTTTACGGCGTGACGCCGGAGCTCAAACAGGTGCCGAGCAAGAAGAACCCCGAGCAGACATTCGGGGTGTTCAGCGCCAATATCGAGAACCTGGACCACTTAATCATTCGCGAGGCACCGGGGTTGGAGTAATGGCTCGCTTGGCAGCCATCAAAAAATCCAGTTGATGAACGGCGCAAACAACTGTACAAAAACACAGTATAGTTTGCCTTCCCCCGTCGAACCTGGAGAAACCCCATGTCCTCTCTGGCAATGAGCTCTTTCGTAGAACAGCAGATCGTCCTGCACCAATTTACCGCCAAACACAGCGCACAGGCCCGCGTGATGCTGGGCTGGAGTCGTGAAGACCTGGCCCGCCAGGCCGGGCTGGCGGTGGAGGTGGTTCAGCGTTTTGAAAGCCTGGGTGAGGTGGAGGATGAAGCTCGGTTAGCCCTCGCGTTCCGGCTGGAGGCTGAAGGCCTGGTGTTTTTTCCAGGGTTTGCCCCGGGCTGGGGGATGAGCGCACGCAAGTTTGCAGCCGCCCCTGCCGAGCTCGCGGCACCTGGCCTCATCTCGCGGTTGATGGGCTCAGCAGCGGCATCAAATGACTCACCAACGCCTCAGCCGAATGGTGCGTAGAGTCCAACCGAAGCACCGGGCAGGTCAGCGGTTTCAACCAGCTTTCATGCCGACGCAGGCTGCGTAGGCTGTGGTTGCCGCCGTCGTAACGGGCGGCCCAGGCCAGGAATGCGATGCTGTTGGCGTGGCGGCTGCCGCCCTCCAGGATCTGTTCGCCGTAGCGTTGCACTTCGCGCAGTTGCAAGCGGTGCAGGCGCACATGTGGGTCCAACCGCAGGAACACTACATGGGTGAACTGCGCGATCATCGCATCGCCCCAGCCGCACAGTGAGCCGGACAGTACCCAGCCCTCAAGGCCGGCACTCTGTTCCTGCAACAGGCGGATGCGTTCATCCTTGGGCCGGGCGACCGTGAAAGGCTCTGACGTTTGTTGCCAGTAGAAATAGTCAGAGTCGAAATAGGCGACGCCCAAGCGTTTGGCCAGAGCCTGGCCCAAGGTCGAGGTACCGGCACCTGCAGCGCCGATAATGTGTATTTTGTAGGCCATGCTTGCTCTCCATGGCTTTGAGTGTAATACGCGAGATTTGCAGCACGCAGCGCGTCATTTAAAGCTCGGGTTTTACACCGGCTTGGGCCGCCTGCTCGTACCCATAAGCCACTGCCAGCAAGGTGGGTTCCGACCAGCGAGTACCGAAGAAGTAGGCACTGGTAGGCAGGCCGTCCTCACTCGTCCCAGAAGGTACGGTGACCCCTGGGTAACCTGCTGCGGCAACCCCGAAGTAACTGTTGGTATCGTAGTCCGACACTATGGCATGCAGGTTTTTCTCCTTGATCGGGTCATCCACGCTGCTGCGAAAATCCTGGATAAGCGCGTCCCACAGCGTTTTGCGTTGCTGCGGTGTGAGAGTGGCTGCGTTGACCTTCTTGAGTACAGATTGGTGATCCGTCTCAGTACCATCACGGGTTTCATTGAATGTTATCAACTCGGCCAATGATGTGACCGGCAGGCCCGGACGCTTGGCCAAGTAGGCATTCAGTTCTTCCCTTACATCCGAGAGCAACAGTTCGTCGTAGCGTGAAGCATCTGCCAGCCGCAGGTTGATCGGTAACAACGTAGCGCCTTGCTCACGAAGTACTTGCAGTGTCTTGCTAAATTGCGGGCTGTTGTCCACCGGCAAACTTTCACCGTTGAACGTAAAGGTCGCGGGATAACCGATACGCTTGCCCTTCAACGCGCCTGGCACCAGCAGTTTGGTGTAGTCGATGCCTTGAGGGGCGCCCAGGCTTTCGGGATCGCCAGGGTCACTGCCGGACATGGCATTGAGCATCAACGCAACGTCATACACCGAACGAGCCATGGGGCCGGGTGTGTCTTGTCGGCGGCTGGCGGGAATAATCCCGTTGCGATCCAACAAGCCAACGCTGGGTTTGAGCCCCACCACACCATTGAGCGCCGCCGGTACGATGATCGAACCATTGGTTTCTGCACCGACCGCCAGGGGTGCCAGCCCGGCCGCTATCGCTGCGGCAGACCCCGAACTGGAGCCACCGACGTCGGCACCCGCACGGTGAGGGTTAAGGGTTTGCCCTCCCCGACTACTCCAGCCATCGGGGCCACCGCGAAAGCCGGCCAGTTCGCTCATGTTGGTTTTACCCAGGATCACCACCCCTTGCTGGATGAGGTAATCGACAAGAGCAGCATTCTTGCCGGCAGCCGCCCCCACAAGACCAAACGCACCTGCACTGGTTTGCATGCCAGTCGTTTCGATGGTGTCCTTGAGCAAAATGGGTACGCCATGCAACGGGCCGCGCACCTTGCCACTGGCGCGTTCACGGTCCAGTTCGCGCGCGACCTCGAGTGCCTCAGGGTTGAGTTCGATGACGGAGCACAGTTGAGGGTCCAGCGTGCGAATACGCTCTTGCAGGAAGTTCACCAGATCAACCGCCGTAAGCCCGTGCGGCCGAGCCATTTGTTCGCCCAGCTCGCGAACGCTTGCGTATGCAGTCTCTGGCGCCACGGGCTTTGCAGCCATTGGCGTTTCTACTACAGGCGAGGTCTGCGCCGGCAAGGTTTGCGCAGCCTGGCGGATCATCGAATAGATGCCGTAAGCAACCGTCATAAAGGTCTCTCCTGAGTTCAGAATTCATGCGGGATCAAGTCCGCCATTCTAAAAACCCCAGGTGTTAAAGACCCTCAGGCAGTCTCTGCTCACATCGTAGGAGGGTTCAGCACTTCCTGTAGTTGTTACGAGTTCTTTGACGCGCAGGCGCTGACCTGGCGATAGGCATGCAACAACAGCGGCAATGCATCACGCGACCATTGTGCGCCGTAAAACCACAGTTTCGCCCCATCTCCCAACGGTTCGCAAAGCGACGGATAGCCGCTGATGCAGGCACGATGAAACGCCACGCTCTCGCTGCCAGAAACCAGCGCATCCAGGCGATGCGCGGTCATGAGGTCGTCGATTTCATTGCTTTGCAGGGAAAATTGCAGGCTGCTGTCTTCACGACGCGCGTCCACTGGCACCAAGTGCGCACCGGCCTGGCGCAGAAGGTCGAAGGCTGCACACAAGGCTTCGCTGTGTTCGACGGCCTCGCGATGACCGCCTTGCACATAGCGGTCAGCGAACCCGATACGCCAACCCGATAGCATCTGTGAAGCGGTGAAGCTGGTGTTGTTCAGTACCAGGGGGACTTCCACCATGACCGGCCCAGTAGGGTCGATACCGCTTAAAGCTGCGAGTGATAACGCGGGATCCCGCGCAGGTCTTGCCGGTAGGGCCGGCGCGTTGTAGCCAGGAATGGGCGCCGCGCCAACCACTTGCGCCGCGCCGAAGACGATACCTGCGCGGCTCAGATTCTCGGGTTTAGCATAAACGGACTCGGCCGCGGGCTCCACGCTGCCCGCCTCCTCCGTCACCGGCAAGGAAAGCCCTGGGCGACACGGCATCCCTGATCGCCAATGCTCCCTACAGTTTTTTTCCATCAAAACCCGACCTCCGACAATTGATTGCGCGGGATCATCGCACTCTCATCTGGCGTTTGTCGCAGTCCTGAAACACCCTGAAAATCCTTTTTCCAGGCGGCAACGTTTCAACCCGCTGCGTGTTCTTTTACACCTTGATTTTCCACCTCCAGCCACCACGCATGCCCGCGCTCCGGCTGGCTAAGGCTGAACGCCTGCCCCATCGCCGGCGTGGTAATCGCCACGTTGCGCTCCCAGGCCAGGGCCATGATGCGGTCAAACGGTTCGTGCCAGGCGTGGAAGGCCAGGTCGAAAGTGCCGTTGTGGATCGGTAGCAGCCAACGGCCATTGAGGTCGATGTGTGCTTGCAGGGTTTGCTCAGGCTGCATATGCACATGGGGCCAGTCGACGTTGTAAGCACCTGTTTCCATCAGCGTCAGATCAAACGGGCCGTATTGTTCACCGATGCGTGTGAAGCCGTCGAAATAACCGGTGTCGCCGCTGAAAAAGATCCGCCGCGCGCCGTCGATCATCACCCAGGAACACCACAAGGTCTGGTTGCCATCAAACAGGCCACGCCCGGAAAAATGCTGGGCCGGTGTGGCGATAAACCGGATGCCCTCGACTTCGGTGCCTGCCCACCAATCCAGTTGCCGGACTTTGCTGGCATCCACACCCCACTTGACCAGCGTGTCGCCCACGCCCAGCGGCGCAAGAAAATAGCGGGTCTTGTCGGCCAGTTGGATCACCGCGTTGCGGTCAAGATGGTCGTAGTGATTGTGGGAAAGAATCACCGCTTCCAGAGGTGGTAACTCTTCAAGGCTGATCGGCGGCTGATGAAAGCGCTTTGGCCCAGCCCAACTGAAAGGCGAGGCACGTTCGGCAAATACCGGGTCAGTGACCCAGAACTTGCCGCGCATTTTCAGCAGCACAGTGGAATGCCCCAGGCGAAACACACTGTGATCGGGTGCTGCCAACAACTGCTCACGCGTCAGCGGTTGCACCGGGATCTTGCCTACCGGGCGTGTGCTGCGTGGTTTGTTGAACAGCATGTTCCAGAAAATGCGCAAGGTTTTGCCAAAACCACCCTGCTGCACTGGAGCATCGTTGCTGAATTGCCCTGGCGTATGCTCGGCAGCCTTTGGCGCAGCCGGCGCGGGGTCGAGACGGGTTGAAATCGTGGCCATTGCAGAGTGACTCCGGGGTCGGCTCATAAAAGACACTGCGAAGACTAACTACACTGCACAGTGTAGTTTCTAGATTGCAACAAAACCCTGAGCAAGTAAACTACCGAGTGTAATTTCCTTTTAGAGCCTTAGAGCCGACCATGACTGCACCTCTGCGCCTCACCGATCGTAAACGCGAAGCCATTGTGGCTGCCGCTATTACCGAGTTTCGCGCGAATGGATTCGAGGTCACCAGCATGGACAAAATCGCCGCCACCGCCAGCGTTTCCAAGCGCACGGTGTACAACCACTTCCCCAGCAAGGAAGAGTTGTTTGCCGAAATCCTCCACCAGTTGTGGGCCAGCAGCGTTGCCCAACTGGACGTGAGCTACGCCAGCGACCGCCCGCTGCGCGAGCAATTGCGCGGGCTACTGGAGGCCAAGATGCTGATGATGTCGGACGCCAACTTCCTCGACCTGGCCCGTGTCGCGATTGCCGCCACCATCCATTCGCCGGAACGCGCACAAGACATGGTCAACCGCCTGAGCAAGCGCGAAGAAGGCTTCACCCAGTGGGTGCGCGCCGCGCAGGAAGACGGCCGGCTGTCCTGCACCGACCCCGCCTTCGCCGCCCACCAGATACAAAGCCTGCTCAAGGCATTCGCGTTCTGGCCGCAGATCACCCTGGGCCAACCTGTGCTCGACGCCGCCTGCCAGGCCAGCGTGATCGAGTCAGCCATCGACCTGTTCCTGGCCGGTTACGAAGTGCGCACACCAAGGCCGCAGTAAACCCTGTTACAGACGCGACATTCCAGGTCGCTTTTGGCGTATTCCCACGCTGTGCTGCGCAAATGGCCTGGAAGGACACTGATTATTCCCACGCGAATAACTGACAATATTCACCGTTAATATCCGATCAACGGTTCTACCCGCTGACGCACGTTGTCGTACCCGCAAAACAGAGCTGACCCGGAACACTATGGAAAACAGACGAGGCAAAGGGCTTTCATTTGCCAGACGTATCTACAAGCCAAGGATCATCGGCCTGGGTATCGGTTGTATCAGTGTGGCCGGCGCCCTTTACCCCCTGGCGATGCCGGGCTGGGTGTGGGCGTTCCTGCTGTTCAATGGCTATGCCTGGGCGCATGTGGCGTATCAACTCTCGACCCGTTCGCAGTTTCCCTATCAGGCTGAACAGCGCAACCTGCTCTATGACTCGTTGTTCGGTGGTTTCTGGGCCGCCGCCACCCAGTTCACGCCCCTGACGGCCGTGACCGTGCTGTCGATGATGACCATGAACAATGTCGCGGCCGGCGGCAAACGCCTGTTTCTGCGCGGGCTGCTGGCGCAAGCGGCAGGTACCGCGGTGGCGTGGGGTTTGTTCGGGGTCAAGTTCAACCCCAATGTCAGCCTCAGCCAGGTCTACACCTGCCTGCCGATGCTGACGCTCTACCCGATGGCCATCGGTATGGTCTGCTACCAACTGGCGATCAAGCTCTCGGAACACAAACGCGCCCTCAGCGCCCTGAGCCGTATCGACAGCCTCACCGGCCTGCTCAACCATGGCTCGTGGAAAGACCTGTTGAACCTCAAGTTCCATAAGTGCCAGCAGCAAAGCAGCCACGCCACTATCGCGCTGATCGACATCGACCACTTCAAGCAGATCAATGACACCTACGGCCATATCGTCGGTGATGCGGTGTTGCGCCAACTCAGCCAAGAGTTGCGCCTGCACCTGCGGGAAAACGACTTGGCCGGCCGCTATGGCGGCGATGAGTTCTGTGTGATTTTGCCGCAAATGCCGCTGGAAGAAGCCGCAAAAGTCATGGAACGCATGCGCGAAACATTCGGCAACTATCGTAATGCCCAGATCCCGGAGTTGCGCGTGAGCCTGAGCATTGGCCTGGCCGACTTCCAGCCACTGTTCAGCGATGCCGCGATGTGGCTCAACGCGGCGGACCGTGCGCTGTACACAGCCAAGGAAACCGGGCGTAACCGGGTGAATGTCAGCGATTACGTGGTCGCCCATTCCGCTTGAGTTGTCCGATAACACCTCGTCTGAATCTTCCGCCCGCGCCTCGCAGCGATAGCATAATGCCGCCACTGGTCGCCTGCCCAAAAATGGTCCTGCCCTAACGGCGAACTTCTTGGCAGGCTGATCACTCTGAACCCCTTGTTCCGCCCCCTCTGTCAGCACCAGGAAGCTGACAATGAGCAAGTCAACCGTAAGGCCCAGGGCCATACGGGGTCAGGCGCCTATTCATGGATACCTCTGACGCGTGCTTCCCCGAGCCCTCGAACATGCTATTTAACGCCCATAAAAAAACCATCAGTACCCTGCAATACACCAATGCCCAGCAGGCCAGCCTTCTCGACGCGATTGAGCGCTCCATGGCCGTTATCGAGTTTGACCTGCAAGGCAGCGTGCTGCGTGCCAATGACAACTTCCTCAAGACCATGGGCTACCGCGCCGAGCAGATCCTGGGCCAGTCACACCGGATGTTCTGCACACCCGCGTTCGCCCGCAGCGCCGAGTACAACCAGTTGTGGACGAACTTGCGCAATGGCCACTTCCAGTCCGGCACCTTTGAGCGGCTGGCCGGCAATGGCCAGTCAGTATGGTTGGAAGCGAGCTATAACCCGGTGCGCGATGACACGGGCCAAGTGATCAAAGTGGTGAAGTACGCCATGGATGTCACCCCGCGCCTGCAGGCCGAAAGCGAAGCCAACGCCAAGCTGGGCGCCATCGACCGTGCCATGGCAGTGATCGAATTCAACCTCGACGGCACCATCATCACCGCCAATGACAATTTTCTGCAGCGCATGGGCTACAGCCTGGCGCAGATCCAGGGCAAACATCACCGCATGTTCTGCACACCGGAGCTGGCCAACAGCGCGGCGTATACCGAGTTCTGGAAACGCTTGAACCAGGGCGAACTGTTCAACGGCCAGTTCGAGCGCGTTGATAAACACGGCCAGACCCTGTGGCTCGAAGCCAACTACAACCCGGTGTACGACGCCAGCGGGCGCCTGTGCAAAGTGGTCAAGTTCGCCTCTGACGTCACCGCCAGGGTGCAACAGCACGCAGCCGACGCCGCCAGCGCGGCCCAGGCTTACCATATTTCCCTGAATACCCGGGATGTGGCCGAAAAAGGCGCCGACGTGATTCAGCAAACCGCCAGTGGCATGCGCGAAATCGCCGCCGACATCGACACCTCCTCGCAACTGATCGCCAAGCTGGGTGAGCGTTCGCAGCAGATCACCGCCATCGTCAACACCATTCGCGGGATCGCCGACCAGACCAACCTGCTAGCCCTCAACGCCGCCATCGAGGCGGCACGCGCGGGTGAGCAAGGCCGTGGTTTTGCCGTGGTGGCTGACGAGGTGCGGCAACTGGCAGCCCGCACCAGCGGCTCGACGGCGGAAATCTCCAGCATGATCGCGATGATCCAGGACGAGACCCGCCAAGCCATCGAGAGCATGGACAGCACCCGCGACCGCGCGGCGCTGGGGGTCGACCTGGCGAACCGCGCAGGCACGGTGATCCTGCAGATTCGCGAAGGCACCACCGAGGCGGTGCAAGCGGTGAGCGCGTTCGCCAACGAGCGCGGCAACACCTGACCGGTTCTTCATGTGTGTGTCGGGGGGCGCGGTCTATAGTGCTAGCTTGTCTTAACGCTTAGGATTCGAGCCCGCCATGACCCCCGACAAGCCAGACGCCGTACCTGTCGATCACCTGCGCTTCCACCGCGGCCACGCCCATCTGGCGCCGACCTTTGGCAACGACACCTTTGCCCTCAAGGCCGAAGCCTTCGCACGCTTCTTTGGCACGCCGACCTTTCTCGGCGCGCAAACCGCGATCGTGGTGGTGTGGGTGGTGCTCAACATCACCGGCGTCACGCATTTTGACGTGTACCCGTTCATCCTGCTCAACCTGGCGTTCAGCCTGCAGTCGGCTTACGCCGCGCCGCTGATCCTGCTGGCCCAGACACGCCAGGCCGCCCGCGACAAAGCCCAGTCCGACGCCGATGCGCAACACCGCGAAGCCCTGGCCATTGCCAATACCGAACGCCAGGCCCAGGCCGCGCAAACCACCAAACAGTTACTGGAATTGCTGGAGCAGAACACCCGGCTGACGGAAATGACCAAGCAACTGACCGAGCGTATCGAGACGTTGACGTGCGAAATGCATGAGCAGTTTGTGCGAAAACCCTGAGACGTTTACCCAGAGGAACTCTCCTGGGGCTGGCAAGCGGGCTTGTTGTGGCGAGCGGGCTTGCCCCGCGTTGGGCTGCGCAGCAGCCCCAGTAAAGTCGATGCGGTACTTAAAGCAAAAACCGCGGCGTCTGGTTTTGGGGCCGCTGCGCGCCCCAACGCGGGGCAAGCCCGCTCGCCACAACAAGCCCGTTCGCCACAATGCTCAAGGCAGCCGAATATGCCGCCCCAACTCATCAAACAAGGTCACCACCGAGCGCAGTGCCCGGCAGTCCGGGCGTGTCAGCAGCCATAGCGCCGTATCACGCCCCGCCAGCGCGGGGCCGAGTGGTTGCAAACCGTCCTCCAACAGAAAGTCCGGCAGCGCCGCCACGCCCAGCCCTGCGCGTACCAGTTCGGCCACGGATAACATGCTGTTACAGCGATAACTGGGACGCACACCCGGTAGGTGCTCACGCCGCCAGGCCACGGTGGAGTGATCGGGCAAAAAGTCATCCGGCGCGATCCACGCCAGCTCGGACAACTCACGCCCCTGGTTTTGGCGGGCATAACCGGCGCTGGCACACACCTGATAGGCCACGGTGCCCAGTCGGCGGCCAACCAGATGCTCCGGCGGCGTCTTGGTCAGGCGCAGCGCAATGTCCGCGTCGCGGCGGCTGAGGTTGGCAAAATCATTGGACGTGCTCAACTCCAGGATCAACGCCGGGTAGGCCGGCATGAACTGCGCCAGCGCCGGTAGCAGCAACCCCTGTAGCACCGAGTCGGTGCAGGTCAGGCGCACGGTGCCGCTGATTACTTCACCACCCTGCTCCACCCCGATGCGCGCCGCTTCCAGCGCTTGCTCGGCCTGTTCGGCCTGCTGCGCCAGGTGGCTGGCCAAACTGGTGGGTAGGTAGCCGGCACGGCTCTTTTCGAACAGGGTCTGGCCCAGGGCCGCCTCCAGCCGTCGCACGGCACGGAACACCGTGGACACATCCACCCGCAGCAGCGCCGCCGCCCGCGCCAAGGTGCCGCCACGCACCAGCGCGAGAATCAGCGACAGGTCCGGGTAATCGAGCTGATAGTGCGTGGCTGCATTGAGCATGTGGGCAAACGCCAATTTTGATTGCGTGAGCGCCAATCTATAGTTCGCCCCAGGACACCACAAGCCATGGGACGTACACGATGAAAACCACCACCCTGCACCTCGCCCTGATCGGTGATTACAACCCCGACGTAACGGCCCACCAGGCCATCCCCGTGGCGCTGCAACAGGCTGCCGGCGCCTTGGGCCTGAACGTGCAGTTGCACTGGCTGGAGACCGACTCGATCACCCCGGCCACCGAACTGCATGCCTTCGACGGCTTCTGGTGCGTGCCCGCCAGCCCCTACCGTGATGCCGACGGCGCACTGCGGGCGATTCGTTTTGCCCGCGAGCAAAAACGCCCATTCCTGGGCACCTGCGGTGGTTTTCAACACGCGGTCATCGAATATGCCCGCAACGTGCTGGGCTGGGCGGATGCGGAGCATGGCGAACTGGCACCCGAGGCCAGGCGCGCGGTTATCACGCCGCTTGCGTGTTCCCTGGTCGAAGCCACCGGCAGCATCCGCCTGGTGCCCTACACGCGTATCGCCGAGGCTTACGCCAGCCTGGAAACGGAGGAAGGCTACCGTTGCAGCTACGGCATCAACCCCGAGTTCGCCCAGGCATTACTCGAGGGCGACCTGATCCCCAGTGGCCACGATTCGGCGGGCGATCTGCGTGCCGTCGAACTGCTGGGCCATCCGTTTTTCGTCGCCACCCTGTTTCAGCCCGAACGCGCGGCACTTAGAGGAATTACGCCGCCACTGGCGGTTGCCCTGCTCAAAGCCTGCCAGGCGCAATCGGTATGATCGCCACCACACCCCCCCCGCCCCATTACGCCGTGATTTTCAGCTCGTTGCGTACCGAAGGCGATCAAGGTTATAGCCAGGCCGCCAACCGTATGTTGGAACTGGCGCGCGGACAACCGGGGTTTCTGGGTGTTGAGTCGGCGCGGGAAGACGGCTTGGGCATCACCGTTTCCTACTGGGAAAGCGAAGCGGCGATTTTGGCCTGGAAGCAACAAACCGAACACAGCCAAGTGCGCGAGCAAGGCCGCGCCAGTTGGTATTCGGCGTTTCACACCCGCGTGTGCAAGGTCGAGCGGGCTTACACCTTCGAGCGTTGAAACACAGCCTCAAGCCCCCTGCAAAAACCTGTGGGAGCTGGCTTGCCTGCGATAGCATCAACTCTGTGTGCCTGATACACCAAGGTGTCTGCATCGCAGGCAAGCCAGCTCCCACAATTAGACCGAAGTGTCTCAGGACAATGGTGATCGAGCAGGTGGCCGCCTTAGCGAGCAAGCCCCACAGGTTGCTCTCCACTTGACTGGACCTAGCTCACCAAACTGCGCAACGCACTGATCTGCGGGATCTCCACCCGGCGCATATACACGCGCAACGGCTCGGTGATGTTGATACGGTCATCGATATTCTGGTCCAGCAGCAACTGCAGGCGCTCGCGCGACAGGGTCATGGTGTGGTCGGCGGCCGGCAGCCAGACAAATTCGGCAGTGGGGATGATGCCGTCATCGGCCACGTCCATGCCGAAGGCGTCTTCGCTGAAACGCACGATGTAGTAGCCGGTTTTACGGTTCAGGCCGACAAAACCCTGGAGTTGGTCGGCGGCCTGGCAGATAAGCTCGGAAGTGATGCGCATGGTAAACCTCACTGAAAAGTCCCACAGGGACTGGAAAGATGGTTTACACGCGTGGCAGAAATTACTGCCCTCTAACGGGGCAGCTTTGGCCAAGAATACTGCAACACAGCACAAAAAAACCCACAAAAATGCCTCGTGAGTACCTTAATGTCGGTTTGGTGATAGCGCCTTTCGCAATCAATTGTTAAAAAGGACGCCTTCTCAAAGTTACCTCCACGAAAGGACTTCGCATATGCCTGTCACGTTTACCAAGAGCGCCCTGCTGCTCGCTCTGATGCTCGGCCTTGGTCAGGCACAGGCTGCCGACCCGATCAGCCCGGCTGAATTGGCGACAAACGAAGGCATTCCGTACCCGGCTGTCATTGCTCACCGTGGCGCATCCTACGACGCCCCCGAATCCACCGCGGCGTCCTACAAGCTCGCCCGCGACCTGGGTGCCGACTACCTGGAAATGGACCTGCAGCGCAGTAAAGACGGCGTACTGTTCGCCCTGCACGACAACAACCTGCAACGCACCACCGACGTGGCCACCAAGTTCCCCGAGCGCAAAGACGCCCCGGCCAACGAGTTCACCTGGGCCGAACTGCGCACCCTGGACGCCGGCAGCTGGTTCAACGCCGCTTACCCGGACCGTGCCCGCCCGGCGTTTGTTGGCCTGAAAATCCAGAGCCTGGACGAGATCATCAAGATCGCCGAAGGCAACCCGCAGCACAAACCAGGCCTGTACATCGAGACCAAGGAGCCCAAGCAGTTCCCGGGCATCGAAGCCGACCTGAAAAACAAGCTGCTTGATAAAGGCTGGTTGAGCTCCGCCGGTTCCAAGCTGGGCAAGAGCAACACCGGCGTGGGCCAGGGCAAAGGCCGCGTGGTGCTGCAGACGTTTGAAAAAGACAGCTTGAAAGAGCTGCAGAAAGAAATGCCCAACACCCCGAAAATCCTGCTGTTGTGGGTTGGCCCAGGCAGCATCGAGCCTAAATCGGCACAAACCTTCGCTGAGTCCGGCGAAACCACCAAGGCCGCCTACTACGCCAAGCAAGAGCCAAAAGACGCCGCCGAGTTCGAAAAGTGGGTGGACGAAGCCAAGAGCCTCGGCGCCATCGGCACCGGCCCTTCGGCCGAGCTGACCAACCACGGCGACCAGAGCTACACCGACCTGGTGAAGCCTGAGATGAACAAGCTGACCCACGACAAAGGCCTGCTGGTGCACGTCTACACCGTCGATGAGCCCGTGGACTTCGAAAAAGTCATGAAAGCCGGCGTTGACGGCATCTTCACCAACCGCGCCGCCGAACTGCTGAAGTTCTACAAGCGCTGGCCTTCGTCGAGCGTGCAGGACCTGCTCAAGGACAACGGCTACTGAGTAATTGGTGGGTGTCATTGCGCCATTAAGGATGAATTAAGTTGCGCTGGTTAATCTGGCGCCACTTAAACAGCTCACCGAAAAAGGACACACACCATGAAAACCCTGACCGCCCTGTTCGCCGCCACCGCCTTGACCCTGACTGCCGGGTTGGCCCAGGCGGATGTTCGCCCGGACCACATTGAAGGTTTGCTCAAGTCCGGCGCCGTGATGCCGTTCGAAAAACTCAACGCCGCCGCCGTGGCCAAACACGCCGGTGCCAGCATCACTGACACCGAGCTGGACCACAAAAACGGTGTATTGGTATACGAAGTTGACTTGACCGACACCGCCGGCAAACGGTTTGAAGTGAAGCTCGACGCCAAGACCGGCGCCGTGCTGGAAGACAAACTGGACACCTGAGTCATCGTTTAAAAAACCGCGCCACGTTTAAAGTGGCGCGGTTTTTTTATGCCTGCTCGCCAGCCATCACGGAGGGTTGATCAAATTACACCGACAAAGCGCAGGCCTGCGCCTGGAAACCCGCTGAGCGAGTTTTCAAACTGTCACAAAATCGTCATCCCGCCTTGCAATGATTCGCCCACGCGAACCTGTGAAACGTCCTACAGGCGCTTTCTCTGCGAGCCTCCATGAACCACAGCATCGACCACAGCCACCAGGATCCCGATCTGTTTGGCTTGCTTTACGGTTTTCGTTTTCGGCCCGGTGAAAAGGGCGAGCAAATTGATTCAGCGACCGCGCTGGCCGCGTTAAAAGCGCCGCAAGACCCGGAAGAATTCCTGTGGCTGCACCTGAACCTGGCCCACGCCGCCTGCGAGCGCTGGATGCAGGCCAACCTGTCATTGCCCGACGAGTTTTTCGAAGCCCTGCACGAAGGCTCGCGCTCCACGCGTATCGAACACGTCGACTCGGCCTTGCTCGCAGTGGTCAACGACGTGGTGTTCAACTTCAGCAGCATGGTTTCGTCGGATATCTCCACGCTGTGGGTCTGCGCCCGCAGCCGTTTGCTGGTGAGTGCGCGCCTGCAACCGCTGCACTCGGTGGATAAATTGCGCTCGTCGGTGAAGGCCGGTGAACGCTTTCGTTCGCCACTGGAACTGCTGGTGCATCTGTTGCGCGACCAGGGTGAGGTGCTCACGCAGATCGTGCGTAAGACCAGTATCAGCGTCGACCATATCGAAGACCAGTTACTGTCCTCGCGCCTGTCCACCAACCGCGCCGAACTGGGTGCCGCACGCCGGGTGCTGGTGCGCCTGCAACGTCTGCTGGCACTGGAGCCGGGCTCGCTCCTGCGCCTGCTCAACCGCCCGCCGCAGTGGCTGCAAAAGGAAGACGTGAAGGAGTTGCGCAAATCCACCGAGGAGTTTGCGCTGATCATCAACGACCTCACGGCCCTGGGCGAACGCATCAAGCTGTTGCAGGAAGAAATCGCCGCGAACCTCAACGAACAAAGCAACCGCACGCTGTTTACCCTCACCGTGGTGACGGTGCTGGCGCTGCCGATCAATATCATCGCCGGTTTTTTTGGCATGAACGTGGGCGGCGTGCCGCTTTCCACCGACCCGGAAGGGTTCTGGATCCTGGTGGCGCTGGTGGCGACGTTTACCCTGATTGCCGGGCGCTGGGCGTTCCGTAAGCGCAAAGACTATTGAATTGCAATACAGTCAAATTGTGGGAGCTGGCTTGCCTGCGATGGCTATCTACCAGCCAACTGTTCATTGCCTGATGCACCGCTATCGCAGCCTTTTGAAGGCCGCCACATTCTCCTGTGGCGAGCAGGCTTGTCCTGCGTTGGGCTGCGAAGCGGCCCCAAACCCAAACACTGAGTACTTTCAGGAAAATTGCGGTGCCCTTACTGGGGCCGCTCCGCAGCCCAACGCAGGACAAGCCTGCTCGCCACAACAACCCACCTGCCACAGACTTCGTGTTAACCGGTTGTGTAGATGCCTATGGCTATCGCAGGCAAGCCAGCTCCCACATTGATTGCACTCTGACATTAGCCTTCTGGTGTTTTATAGATCAGCGGTAGGCTCAATTCCTTAAACACTGACCTACCGCAGCATCTCTGTAACATTCTGCAATGATCATCAAGACCATCCTCCCCACACTGGATGCTCCGGCATGGCCACCCCTTCCCTGACCGCTTCCAACACCGCCACACACGCAGACCCCAAACCCCGGCTGGATACAAAACCCGGCCTGCTCACGGTGATCATTTTCTTCGCCGTGCTCGCCATGGGCTTGTTGTTTACCGCCTACAGCCTGATGCACGACATGACCGAACTGGGCACCGTGGTCACCACCTGGACGCCGTTCCTGCTGCTGGGCGTGGCGCTGTTGATTGCCCTGGGCTTTGAGTTCGTCAATGGTTTCCACGACACCGCCAACGCCGTGGCGACGGTGATCTACACCAACTCGTTGCCGCCGCACTTTGCGGTGGTATGGTCGGGCTTTTTCAACTTCCTCGGCGTGCTGCTGTCCAGCGGCGCGGTGGCGTTCGGCATCATCGCCTTGCTGCCGGTCGAGCTGATTTTGCAGGTCGGTTCCTCGGCCGGCTTCGCCATGATCTTTGCGCTGCTGATCGCGGCGATCCTGTGGAACCTCGGCACCTGGTGGCTGGGCTTGCCAGCCTCGTCATCGCACACCCTGATCGGCTCGATCATCGGCGTCGGCGTCGCCAACGCCCTGATGCACGGCCGTGATGGCACCAGCGGTGTGGATTGGAGCCAAGCCACCAAGATCGGTTATGCCCTGCTGCTGTCGCCGCTGATCGGTTTTGCGTTTGCCGCCCTGCTGTTGCTGGCGCTGCGCGCCTTTGTCAAAAACCGCTCGCTGTACAAGGCCCCCAAGGGCGACACCCCGCCGCCATGGTGGATTCGCGGTGCGTTGATCGCCACCTGCACCGGTGTGTCGTTCGCCCACGGCTCCAACGACGGGCAAAAAGGCATGGGCCTGATCATGCTGATCCTGGTGGGGACGCTGCCGATGGCGTACGCGCTGAACCGCACCATGCCGGCCGAGCAGTCCTTGCAGTTTGCTGCGGTGGCTGAAGTGACCCAAGTGGCACTGGTGAAAAGCGCACCACAAGTATTACCGGGCGACCCACGGCCGATTCTCTCGACCTATGTGCGCACCAAGGAAGCCACCCCGGAACTGGTGCCGGCCCTCGCCGCCCTCGCCGGCCAGATTGGTGACGAAGTAAAAGGCTACGGCTCCCTGGCCAAAGTCCCCGCTGAAGCCGTCGGCAACGTGCGCAACGACATGTACCTGACCAGTGAAACCATTCGCTTGATGGACAAGGGCAAGGTCGGCAACTTCGACGCCGACACCCAAGGCAAGCTGAAACTGTTCAAAGACCAGATCGACGCGTCCACACGCTTTATCCCGCTGTGGGTGAAGATCGCCGTGGCCATCGCGCTCGGGCTGGGCACCATGGTCGGCTGGAAGCGCATCGTGGTCACGGTGGGCGAGAAGATCGGCAAGACCCACCTGACTTACGCCCAAGGCGCTTCGGCCGAGACAGTGGCAATGCTGACCATCGGTGCCGCGGATATGTTCGGGCTACCGGTGTCGACGACCCATGTGTTGTCGTCGGGTGTGGCAGGCACCATGGTGGCCAATGGCGGTGGCTTGCAGATGAAGACCATCCGCAATCTGCTGATGGCCTGGGTGCTGACGTTGCCGGCGGCGATTTTGCTGTCGGGCAGCCTGTACTGGCTGTTCACCAAGCTGTTCTGACCTCGGTGGGAGCTGGCTTGCCTGCGATGGCATCACCTCGGTTCAACTGACAGACCGAGGCGCTTGCATCGCAGGCAAGCCAGCTCCCACACAAACCTGTTCCCACATGGGTTTTAGGGTGTGTCAGTGATTGAACAATCCAGCCATGGCCTTCAAGCGCTTTTTGTAGATCCGCCGCGCCTCCAGTGCTTCCTCCAGTGTCACCGCCACAAACCCCGCCCGCTGGTTCGGCTGCATCTGCCCGATCAAGTCGAGGTCGGCACTGATCACTGTGCCGATCATCGCGTAGCCGCCACCCGACACCGCATCGCGGTGCAGCACAATCGGCTCCAACCCCGCCGGCACCTGGATCGAACCGATCGGGTAGCAACTGTCGACGATATTCGAGGGGTCCGAGCCAGCACCAAACGGTTGTTCGCGTGGTTGAAAACTCAAGGCGCTGCCGCCCTTGAAGCGATAGCCGATGCGATCCGCCTCGGAGCCCACCGTCCACGGCTCAGCAAAAAAACTGCTTTTTGCCGCATCCGTCAGGCGCTCGTAATACAGCCCTGGCACCACGCGCAGGGTCACGTCGCCACCGACCGAACGGCGCAAGGCCATCGGTAAGCTATTGCCCGAGCGGCCTGTTCCGCTGGCCTCGCCGATCGGCAGTTCATTGCCTTCCTGCAAGCGTCGCCCTTCAAACCCACCGAGCGCACCAAGGGTGTACGTCGAGCGGCTGCCGAGCACCCGCGGCACGTCGATGCCACCGGCCACCGCCAGATACGTGCGCGCGCCAGCCTTGGGAAACTCAAAGCGCAGCACTTGCCCGGCGCGGACCTGAAAGGCGGTGTCTTGATGCACCACTTCGCCGTCCAGACGCGGCGACATCAGCGCACCACTGAGCGCCACCAATGCGTCCTGGCGAAACTCCAGTTCAGGGCCGATCAGTGTGCACTCCAGGCCCGCCGCACCGGCTGGGTTGCCGACCAAATGGTTGGCCGCACTCAATGCGTACTGGTCCAGAGCGCCCGAAGGCGGAATGCCCAAGTGGTAATAACCTTCACGGCCAAGGTCTTGCACAGAAGTGGCGAGGCCGGGTTTGAGGACCTTGATCATGCCAGCGCCTCCTGCAGGGTTTTCGGGTAGCCGATGGGGTCGGCGAGAAACGCATCCAGGGAAAATTCCACCGGGCGGATACGCAAATCAAAACGCCCAGCCTCCACTTCGGCCACCGCCAAATCGTAGGCGTCGCGGTCCATCGGTTTGAACTGCACGATGTCACCCGGGCGGAAAAACACCATGTGTTCCTTGAGGTACGCCAACTGCTGCGTCGGGTCGTAGATCGGCGCCGGGGTTACGCCAAACATCTGGTAACCACCCGCGCCGCGCACTGAGTAAATGCAACCGAAACAGCCGCCATGGCCGAGGGTCAGTTTGGGCGTGTCGGTGCGCGGACGCAGGTACTTGGGCACCTGCAATTGCCGCTCGCGCTCGACCATCTGGAACATGAACGGCAAGCCCGCAACAAACCCGACCATCGACACAAACCACGGCGCGCCACTGTGGGCGGCGATAAACGCGTCCACATCGGCCAGGCCGTTGATGCGTGCGGCGTACTCCAGGTCGGTGCCGCTGGGGTCTTGGTGGCGGTCGCGAAAGCGCATCAGGGTTTCGTGGGTCCAGGGGTCGTTGTAGAGCACCGGGATTTCGATGACGCGCGTGTGCAAGGTGCGCTCGGCCACGGCCTGGGCTTCGGCGCTTTGCACGGCGTCGAGCAGCACATGCGGCGCGATACGGTCGGGGTCGAAACGAATCTGGAACGATGCATTGGCCAGGCACACATCCAGCACGCCCTCCAACGCCAGGCGCTCCACGGCGCGGGTCACGGCCATGCCTGTGAAAAAGGCCTCCAGGGACATGCTGTCGCTGACCTCGGCAAACAGGTGTTCATCACCGCCGAAGCTGTAGCGGATGGGGGTGGTTTCAGCCATGTCTGTTCCTCTTGGAATCATTGTAGAAAGGCAGGCAAAAAGTGCTGTTGCGATATTTTTATTGGGGTGCTTATTGAGGTGATCTGACTTCAATCCCGGCCTGATCCAGGGCTTCGCGGGTGGCTTCCACCAGTTCCAGCGCGCCGGGCGTGTCGCTGTGCAGGCAGATGGAGTCGAATTCGATCAACAGGTCTTCGCCTTCTACGGTTCGCACCCGGCCAGTCTGACAAGCACGCAGGACGCGCGCCGCAACGGTTGCAGGGTCCAGTGCACGCACATTGCGGGTAAACACAATGGACCCGCTTAAATCGTACTCACGGTCGGCGTAAAACTCGCGCACCACCGGTTGCCCCAGTTCCTTGGCCACGCGCCAGATCACCGAGTTGGGCATGCAATACAGCAACAGCGTCGGCTCGATGATTTGCAGGTTCTGCACCAGCAGCCGCGCCGCTTCTTCGTCGCGGGCCAGGTGCATATAAAGCGCGCCGTGGGGCTTGATATGTTGCAATGTCAAACCTTGGGCACGCGCGATTTCGCGCAGCGCGCCGAGTTGGTAGAGGATGTCATCCACCAGTTCCTGGGCCGGTGCGTTGATGTGCCGACGGCCGAACCCCACCAAGTCACGAAAGCCCGGATGCGCGCCGATGCCCACACCCAGTTGCTTGGCGCGTTCGACGGTGCGGCGCATGGTGCCGGGGTCGCCGGCGTGGAAGCCGGTGGCGATATTGGCCGAGCTGATGTAGGCCATCAGGTCAAAGTCGACGCCATCGCCGATGGTCCAGGGGCCGAAGCCTTCGCCCATGTCCGAATTGAAATCCACTGCCTGCATCGAGGTCGCTCCGCCAAAAGAAGATGACTGAAAGTAGGCTGGGGCTTGACCCCTTGGGAAGATCTATTATCAGATGACCCATCTTCTGAAAATCAGATACCCAAAGATCGTTCCCACGCTCCGCGTGGGAATGCAGCCCAGGACGCTCCGCGTCCCAAAGCGTGACGCAGAGCGTCACAAGAGGCGTTACCACGCAGAGCGTGGGAACGATCGGAGAAAGCCATGTCCCTGACCTTGCGCCAAGTGCGCTACTTCGTCGCCACCGCCGAAATCGGCCAGATTTCCCAGGCCGCCATTCACCTGAACATCTCCCAGTCGGCGGTGACCACCGCGATCAAGGAACTGGAGGCGATGCTCGGCGTGCAGTTGTTCGTGCGCTCGGCCCAGGGCATGAACCTCACGGACGCCGGGCGGCATTTTCTCAACCGCGCCTATGTGATCGTGCGCAGCGTGGACGACGCCCTCAACAGCCCACTGCCCGACTACCGCGCCAGCGGCGTATTGCGGGTAGCGGCCAGCTACACAGTGTTGGGTTACTTCCTGCCGCATCACTTGCAACGCATGCAACACTGGCACCCGGACGTGACCATCGACGTCTTCGAGCAGGAGCGCCAGGCCATTGAACATGGCCTGCTCGACGGCCAGTTCGACATGGCCGTGGTGCTCACCGCCAACCTGACTCACGCGGATATCGTCTCGGAAATCCTGTTCAACTCCGAACGCCGCCT
Organism: Pseudomonas sp. PA-6-3C; assembly: GCF_021605825.1. Taxonomy (NCBI): domain Bacteria; kingdom Pseudomonadati; phylum Pseudomonadota; class Gammaproteobacteria; order Pseudomonadales; family Pseudomonadaceae; genus Pseudomonas; species Pseudomonas sp. PA-6-3C. Next base: position 7,750 of record NZ_WKDV01000028.1, on the reverse strand, counting down.
GTGGCTGCCCAGCCATCACCCGTTGTGCGAGCGCGGTGCCGTGAGCCTGGCGGATGTGGCGCAAGAGCCTTACATCCTGCTGACCGTCGACGAAGCTGAGCACAGTGCCATGCGCTACTGGGAACAGGCCGGGCAAACGCCCAACGTGCGGCTGCGCACCAGTTCGGTGGAGGCGGTGCGCAGCATGGTTGCCAATGGCAGCGGCGTGGCGATTTTGTCGGATCTGGTGCACCGGCCGTGGTCGCTGGAAGGCAAGCGCATCGAAACCCTGACCGTCACCGACCCCGTCACGCCCATGAGCGTCGGCCTGGCCTGGCACCGCGAGCGCGCGTTTACCCCGGCGATGCAAGCGTTCCGCGATTACTTCCACGACGCCTTCCTGGCACCGCAACAGTTGTCGGCTCGGCGTTAAATACGCGCCTGCAAGGTAGCGGCCAGCCACTCCATGAACACCCGCACCCGCAACGGCAAATGCCGCTGGCCGGCGTAGAGCATGGAGACGTCCAGCGGCGGTGCGAGGTAGTCCGCCAACACCGAAACCAACTCGCCACTGGCCAATAAATCGCGAATGCCGAGCAGCGGCACCTGGATAATCCCCAAGCCGCCAAGACAGGCCGCCTGGTAGGCATCGGTGCTGCTGACGGTCACGCGCCCGGCCATGGCCACGCGCTGCACCTTGTTACCCAGCAGGTATTCAAACCCGGCCGAGCGCGCACCGAGCGGGCGCACGTAGTGCACCAGTTGATGCTGCGCCAGATCGGCAATGGTTTCGGGCACGCCATAACGTTGCAGGTACGCGGGGCTTACGCAGTTGACCATCGGCATGCTGCACACCTTGCGCGCAACCACGCTTTGATCGGGTTGCGCGCCCACGCGCACCACGCAATCAAAGCCTTCAGCAATCACGTCGACCTGGCGATCCGAACTGCTGATTTCCATCTCCACCAACGGGTGGCGCGCCATGAACGAGGGCAGCTGCGGCATCACCAGGCCGCGCGCCATGGCGTTGGGCATATCCACCCGAATGCGCCCGGCCAATTGCGCTTCATCCTGGCGAAACAGGCCTTCGAGCTCTTCCATGTGCGCGAGCAAATCCTTGCTGCGCTCATACAACACGCGGCCGTCCTGGGTGGCTTGCACGGTGCGCGTGGTGCGCTGCAACAGGCGCGCACCCAGCAATGCTTCCAGCGCCTGCACGTGCTCGGACACGGTGGAGCGTGGCAGGCCCAGGCTCTCGCCGGCCTGGGTGAAACTCGACAGCTCGGTGACGCGCACGAAGGTGCGCAGTAGCTCAAGTTTGTTCATGGGATTGTTCGCCTTATCCGGCCAGTGATTCCGATATCAGCCTGTTTATCACGTTATAGGCGGACAAATACACTCAGTCCCACTGATCACCCATGAGGACTACCGCATGACTCGTAAAATCGCACTCATCACCGGCGCCAGCCGTGGCCTTGGCAAAAGCGCCGCTTTGCACCTTGCCGCACAAGGCGTGGATATCATCGGCACCTACCACAGCGCCGCCACTGAGGCCCAAGCGGTGGTGGCACAGGTTGAAGCGCTGGGCGGCCGCGCCGCCATGCTGCAACTGGACGTCAGCCAGAGCGGCAGCTTCGATGCTTTTGTCGGGCAAATCGCTACGGTGCTCAAAGACGTTTTCGCCCAGCAAAATTTTAATTTCCTGATCAACAACGCGGGCATCGGCGCTCACGCCAGCTTTGCCGAAACCACCGAAGAGCAGTTCGACAAACTGGTGGCCATTCACTTCAAGGCGCCGTTTTTCCTCACCCAAAAACTGCTGCCGCTGATCAGCGATGGCGGGCGCATCATCAACATCTCCAGCGGCCTGGCGCGGTTCAGCCTGCCGGGCTACGCGGCCTACGCGTCGATGAAAGGCGCCGTGGAAGTGCTGTCGCGTTATCAGGCCAAAGAACTCGGCCCGCGTGGCATCACCGTCAACACCCTGGCACCCGGCGCGATTGCCACCGACTTCAGCGGCGGCGCAGTGCGCGATAACCCACAGGTGAATGCGATGGTGGCCGACAACACCGCCCTGGGCCGTGCCGGTTTGCCGGACGATATTGGCGGTGCAATTTCGATTCTGCTGGCCGATGGCAGCAACTGGATCACCGGCCAGCGCATCGAAGCCTCGGGCGGCATGTTTCTGTAAGCATTCTGCGCTAGCATCAATGCCTTCAGATCACTGACGGGCAATCACCGATGAGTTTTGATCCAGGCTTGGCCGGCGGCATGGGCGTATTGGCCGCCGTAGTCGACAGCGGCAGCTTTGCCCGCGCCGCCAACAGCCTGGAGATGACGCCTTCGGGGGTCAGCCGGGCGATTTCCCGCCTGGAAAAACGCCTCGGCATTCGCCTGTTCGACCGCACCACCCGCTCGGTGCAATTGACCGACGAAGGGCGACGTTTCTACCAGCAAATCGCCCCGCTGTTGGCCGGGCTGGAGGAGGCCGCCCATTCGGCGGCCGACAGCGCCCTCACCGTGCGCGGGCGTTTGCGGGTGAACATCGACCCGTATTTTTCGCGGCTGGTACTTGGCCCTGTACTCGGCGACTTCATGCGCCAATACCCGCAACTGCAACTCGACCTGCACACCCGTGACCAACTCGGCGACCTGGTGGCCGACGGCTTTGACTTGGCCATTCGCTTCGGCATCCCACAGTCCTCCTCGCTGATCGCCCGCAAACTGATGGAAGTGCGCGTGCTCACCGTGGCCTCTCCCACTTACCTTGAACAATACGGCCGACCAGCGATTCCGCAAGACCTGGAAACCGGGCACATGTGCCTGGATTTTCGCGACTCGCAAACCGGTCGCCCGTTTGCCTGGGAATTCCACCGGCCCGGCGAGCAAGTGATTGTGCGCACCAGCGGCCGCTTGGTGGTCAACGACGCCAGCACCTTATACAGCGTGTGTGAACACGGGCATGCCGTGGCGCAGATGCTCGACCTCGGCCTGGACTCGGCGATCCAGGCCGGCAGCCTGGTGGAGCTGTTCCCCGACTGGCCGGACGAGCGTTTCCCGTTGTACGCCTATTACCCGTCGCGGCACTTGCCCGCCGCCAAGGTGCGGGCATTTCTGGAGTTTGTCGCTTCGCTCAAGCTTGGCTAGGCAGCCGTTGCTGTACGATTTTTTCCCGCAGCACGTCATAACCCCAGTGGTACACATAGGTGTACGGCAGGAAGAACAACAGCACGCCGATGTCGAGGATGAAGGCTTCCAGCAGGCTGATCTTCATCAACGCGGCAATCAACGGCACCGCCAGGATGATCAGGCCGCCTTCGAACAACAGCGCATGCACCACGCGGGTCCAGCCGCCGCTGGTCAATTGCAGGCGGGCTTTGAGGCGGTCGAACAGGCTGTTGAAAATGACGTTCCAGCTCAGTGCCAACAGGCTGATGCCCAGGGTCACCGCGCCCATTTCCAGGGCCGGCCGGCCGGTGATCCAGACCAGCAGCGGCGTACAGATCAATAAGGCCAGCCCTTCAAAACCAATGGCCTGGCAAACACGTTCAGTAATCGACTTGGTAGGGTTCACGACCCGGCTCCTTGAGTGACGATGGTTGCCATGATTACCCTTTGACTCGATACTTCATAACTAATAACCATCGATATAGGCGATAGTCATGGCCTCCAATGAAGTGCTGCAGGCGTTTGTGCAGGCGGCTACCCAAGGCTCGTTTTCGGCGGCGGCGCGCAAGCTGGGTAAAAGCCAGTCCACCGTCAGCGCGGCGGTGGCGAGCCTGGAGATTGATCTGGATGTGGTGCTGTTTGATCGCAGCAGCCGCAAGCCGACGCTTACGCCAGCCGGCCATGTGTTATTGCAACGCGCCGAGCAGGTGCTGGAGGCCAGCAGCCGCCTGGAGTTGGCGGCGAGCCAGTTGTCACAGGGTTTGGAACCCAAGCTGACCATCGCCATGTCCGATACTTACCAGTCCGACCGGTTTGAAATCGCCCTCAAGGCCTTCGAACAGCGCCACCCGGACCTTGAGCTGGAATGCCTGATCGCCGAATGCGAAGACCTGATCGCCCTGGTGCAAAGCGGCCGGGCGCAGATTGCGTTTATCGAAAAACAAGACACTTACCCGCCCGACCTGACCGGCGCGCCGGTCGAAGAACGTACCGAAATTGCCCTGTTCGCGGCGCCCACGCACCCCTTGGCCAAGCTGAAGAACATCCCGGCGCAGACCTTGCAGCAACACCGCGAATTGCGCCTGGCCAGCATCATCAACCCGACTGAAACCCGCCCCAGCGGGCGGGTGTGGTCAGCGCCCAGTTACTTGATGTTGATGGAGATGGCACAGCTGGGGTTTGGCTGGGCACCGATTCCGCGCTGGTTGGTGGAGCGTTTTGGTGGCGACCACTTGGTCGAACTCAAGGCCCGTAGTTGGCCACGTTCGGTGGCGGTGGATGCGCTCTGGTCAAGGCACCACCCACCGGGGCCGGCGGGGAGTTGGTTGCTGGGCAAGATGCTGGAGTGATCCTGTCCAGACACTGAGGTTCCAGGTGGGAGCTGGCTTGCCTGCGATGGCGGTGAGCCAGTCTAGAATTTGGCGGCTGACACACCGCTATCGCAGGCAAGCCAGCTCCCACAGTTTTGATTTTCACTGTATGGGAAGTTTGAGTTCGGCGAGGCGGCGTTCGAGGAAGCGTTTTTCTGGGGTTTGCTGGGTGAGTGAGAGGGCTTTTTCATAGGCTTCCCGCGCGTCTTCAACCCGCCCCAACTGCCGACAAAACTCCCCGCGCGCCGAATGCGCCAAGTGATAATCGCGCAACTCCCCACGCTGCAAAATGCCCTCCACCAACTGCAACCCCGCCAACGGCCCCTGCCCCATCGCCACCGCCACAGCGCGGTTCAGCTCGATCACCGGCGACGGCACTGCGCGCAGCAACACGTCGTAAAGCCCGACAATCTGCAGCCAGTCCGTGTCCTCTGCCTGGGGCGCTTCGGCATGCACTGCCGCAATTGCCGCTTGCAGGCAATACGGGCCAAAACGCCGTGTGTTCAACGCCTGCTCCACCAGTGCGCAGCCTTCAGCAATCAAGGAGGCGTCCCACACTGCGCGATTCTGTTCATGCAATAACACCAACTCACCGTCGGCCGAGGTGCGCGTTGCTCGGCGCGACTCATGCAGCAGCATCAGCGCCAGCAAGCCCATGACCTCCGGCTCTGGCAGCAACTCCAGCAGCAAACGCCCCAAACGAATGGCTTCGCGGGTCAGGTCTTCGCGGGTGAGGTCGGCGCCCATGGACGCCGAATAGCCTTCGTTGAACACCAGGTAAACCACGCGCAGCACGCTGTCCAGACGCTCGGGCAACGCGTCCAGGGTTGGCACCTGGTAGGGGATTTTTGCTTCGCGGATCTTGCCCTTGGCGCGCACGATGCGCTGGGCGATGGTGGTGGGCGTGGCCAGAAAGGCGCGGGCGATTTCTTCGGTGGTGAGGTCGCAGATCTCACGCAAGGTCAGCGCCGCCTGGGCGTCGGGTGCCAACGCCGGGTGGCAGCAGGTGAAGATCAGGCGCAGGCGGTCGTCTTCCACGTCTTCCTCACTCCAGTCAGCCGCTTCCAGCGCGTCGGCCTGCTCCTGCAGTAACGGGGTAAAACGTGCCTGTCGGCGCAGGCGGTCGATGGCTTTGAAGCGGCCGGTGGAGACCAGCCAGGCCCGTGGGTTATCCGGCACGCCGTCTTGCGGCCAGCGCTGCAGCGCAATAAAAAACGCCTCGTGCAGCGCCTCTTCAGCCATGTCGAAATCACCCAGCAGGCGAATCAGCGTCGCCAGTACGCGGCGTGATTCGCTGCGGTAAATCGCCTCGACCTGCGGGGTCAATCGGGCATGCCCTGGGTCACCAAAGCCACCAGGCGGTCGAGGCTCTGGCCCCAGCCGTCATGGAAACCCATGGCTTCGTGGGCCTGCTTGTCAGCTTCGCTCCAATGCATGGCGCGGGCGGTGTACTGGGTCTTGCCGTCGACGGCTTCGAAGGTCACTTCGGCGGTCATGAACGGCTTGCCCGACGGTACCCAGCCCGGCGCAAAGGCATCGGTAAACACCAGCCGGTTCGGCGCCTTGATTTCCAGGAATACGCCGGAGGTCGGGTATTCGGCGCCATCCGGCGCGCGCATCAAGGTACGAAACAGACCACCGACCCACAGGTTCATTTCGCACTCCGGCGTGGTCATGCCGTGTGGCCCCCACCATTGCTGTAACAGCTCGGGCGTGGTCCAGGCGCGAAACACCTTGCTTGGCGGTGCGTCGATCAAACGGCTGATGGACAGTTCAAATTCAGCGGGTTGGGTATTCATGGGTAAACCTCCTTAAAATCTTGTGGTTGTTGTGTTCAGAGATTCAATTCACGCACGGGGCGCACTTCCACACTGCCGACCCGGGCTGCCGGTATGCCGCCCGCCACCTGGATCGCTTCGTTCAGGTCTTTGGCCTCGATCAGGTAAAACCCGGCGAGCTGTTCCTTGGTTTCGGCAAACGGCCCGTCGGTGATCGACAGCTTGCCATTGCGCATGCGCACGGTGGTGGCGGTGCTCACCGACTCCAACGGCTCGGCGGCGAGCATTCGGCCGCTGGCCTGGATGGCCTCGGCGTAGGCAAAACACTCCGGGTCCGCCGGGCTGTCGGGCGAGGTGTGCAACACCTCTTCGTTGCTGTAGATCAGGCAGAGGTATTTCATGGCGGTCTCCGTTTTCGGACTACTGACTATAGTTCGTGGCGGTCAAGGTTTCAGGTCGAACAATGCCGTGCCGCTTTCCATGTCGAAGGGCGCCGACCAGTGCTCATGCACCACCTTCCACTGCCCGTTGATGCGCTGGTAGCCGGCAGTCACGCGCATCCAGCACGCCTTCACCACGCCATCCGGCCCGGCGCCGCCGCAGTGGGCCAGCCAGTGGGCAAACGCGCTGTCGGGCGCCTCAACGATATGCAGCTCATGAAATTCGAAAATGCCCGGGCCAGGGCAATGCTTCATGCATTCATCCCAATGGGCGCGGTAGGCGGCCTTGCCCTTGAATTGCAGCGCAGTGACGGCGTCGAACGAGACGATATCGTCGGCGTAATAGCTGACAATTTTGTCGATATCACGATCAAGTACGGCTTGTTTCCATTGCTCGATCAGGGTGGTGATTGCAGTGCTCATGGCGATACTCCTGGGGGTTGGAAAATCACAAAGGACACTCCTGGTCGAATGGCCTTGAATGAAATCGACACGCCACTGAAAAATAATTTCGCCTACGCCAAACCCGCTAGAATCCACGCCTCTTTGTAGGATTTCGGATGCGCCCCCGATGGAAACCCGCCTCGTCGCCTATGAGACGCTGAGCCTTGTGCAAAAACAGCAGCTCGACACCCTGCAAGTGCACCCCGAGCAACTGGCATATTCCGGCGATATCTACTGCGCGCTCAACAGCCTGCTGGTCAACCCCAAGCCCGGCGCAATCAAAGGCTTTGCACTACTGGCCGACGAAATGCCCGTGGCCTTCCTGCTGCTCAAACGCCCACCCTGCCTGCCCCATTGGGCCGATGAACACAGCGCCACGCTGCACGCGTTACAGGTGGACCGGCACCAGCAAGGGCGCGGGTTTGGCAAAGCGTGTTTGCAGGCATTGCCGGCGGCGGCCCTGCAGGCGTGGCCGCAGATCAAGGCGCTGGAGTTGTCGGTGGACACGGACAATGTGGCGGCGATGGGGTTGTATCTGGCGGCTGGGTGGGTGGACAGCGGGGAGGCGTAT
>NZ_WKDV01000027.1:0-90263 GCF_021605825.1 Pseudomonas sp. PA-6-3C | reverse complement strand
GGCTGGAAGGTAAGGCGGCACGGGCGCATGTCTCAACAGCTCGGGTGCTTAAGGCTGCCAAGGCGGATAAACAGGCCTAAACATGACGTTAAACGGACTCTTAAACATAGACCTTGAAAGGCATGGCCGTAAGAGCGGAAGCATAAGCCGCCGTTACCGCAGCAACGGATATGTATTCAACAACCCACCCCCACACATAGCGTTCGGCCTGTGTTCAACACATCTTCATGGCCCGCGCCAAGCGCAACGTACCCTGGCGGATCTCATCCCGATTGAGCGAAGCAAAGCCCAGGCGCAACGCGTTCTCCGCCAAGCCCTCAGGCGAAAACTGACGCGCACTGCGCACCACAACTCCCTGGCCCAGGGCATCCTCCACTAACCGGTCAACATTCGTCTCATCCTGGAAACGCACCCACAGCGCCAGCCCGCCCTCGGGCGTACGCACCTGCATACGCTCGCCGAACGCCTCGTGCAGACAGCTCTGCAACACTTCCCGCCGCGCGGCGTATTCTTTCGAAACACGGCGCAAGTGCTTCTTCAATTCACCCTCATTGATCAGGTCCGCCAACATTTTCTGCGCGACGGCATCGGTGTCGCCCACCACCAATGCGGCGCTTTTTTGCAGCACTTCAGTCACATGGGCAGGCGCCACCACATAGCTGCACCGGAACGTCGATCCCAATGCCTTTGAAAGCGAGCCGATGTAGATCACATGGCGTTGCGAGCTGTCACTGGCCAGCGGCAAATAGGGCCGCCCGTTAAAGTGATACTCGTGGTCGTAGTCTTCTTCGATCACGCAAAAATCATGCAGCGCCGCCAAGGCCAGCAGCTGTTGCCGACGTGCCGCATGCAGGCTTACGGTGGTGGGGAATTGATGGTGCGGGGTGAGATAGATCATGCGCACTTTATGCGTTTGGCAGAGCTGCTCGATATGGTCGGTGCGGCAGCCCTCATCGTCCATGTCGACCGTGATCAAACGCGCACCGAGTTTGCGGAAAATCTCCCACGCCGGCGGGTAACTCAGGCGCTCCACCAACACCACGTCACCGGGCTGGATCAGCAGGCTGGCCGTGAGGTACAGCGACACCTGGGTGCCTGGCGTCAGGCAGATATTCTCGGCGCTGATCATCAGCCCGCGATTGTTGCGCAGCATGTCGGCCAGCGCGCAGCGCAGGTAATAGCCGGTGCCTTCGCTGCCGTAGCGCACCGTGTTGGTGGTAAAGCTGCTGCGCAAGGCGTTGCGGTAGTAACGATGCAGCACGGCTTGCGGCAGCAAGCGGTGATCGCACGCGCCGTTATCGAAAAACAACGCGTCATGCCGGTGCTCCAGGGCAATCACCTGGGCGTTCTGGGCGAAGTAGGGCACGACCGCCTGTGGCACCAGCGCTGGGGCGAAAGACGGTTGCGAGCGACTGGGCACGGGCTTGGCCGCCAGTTGCGCATTGACGAAGGTGCCACGGCGCGGCTCGCTGATCAGCCAGCCTTTGGTCATGGCCTCTTCGTAGGCCAGGATCACGGTTTTGCGGTTGACGTCGAGCAGTTGCGCCATCTCCCGAGTGCCCGGCAGCAGCGTGCCGGGCGGCAGCCGCCCTTCGAGGATGGCCGCGACGAGGCCTTCGGCAATCTTGCGATAGGAGGCTTGGCTTGAACCGTCATCAAGTTTGAGCAAGGGGCGCCACTTACGCATCTGGACCATCTGAAGTATCCAAAACTGGAGGTTTTAATGGGCCTAGTCTAGCGCAACAATCAGGCCTCACTTACTCCGAGGTCTTTATGAACACACGCCATGTAATCGAACTCTCTCCCTCGGGTAAAACCTTTGAAGCCGGTGACGAGCTGTTGCTGGACGCGATGCTCGCCAGCGGTTTGTCAGTGCCGTTCTCGTGCCGACGCGGTGCCTGTGGGTCGTGCAAGGTGGTGGTCACCCAAGGTGAATACCGCGCCAAGCGACTGGCCCCCGGCGCACCCGCGCCGAGCTACCCGCTGGCGGCCAATGAAATGCTGCTGTGCCAAAGCCATGCCTGCGCCGACATGCGCCTGGAAATTCCCGGCTGGTCGCTGGACACGCCCGCGCTGGTCGTCGAGTCGACAGTGCTGAGCAAGCGCGCACTGAGCTCCGACATCATCGAGTTGGTGGTGATGCCGGATATGCCATTGGCCGTGCGGGCAGGCCAGTACCTCAAGGTCCGCCTGGTCGATGGCGATTCGCGGTGCTTCTCGATCGCCAACTTGCCGGCCGACGGCGATGGGCGGCTGGTGTTTCAGATTCGCCAGGTGAGCGGCGGGTTGTTTTCCGAGACCCTGCTGGGCAGCCTTGAGGCCGGCGACCTGTTGCCGCTGGAAGGGCCTTTTGGTGCCTGCACCTGGCAGGACGATGACGCTGCGCCGGTCGTCCTGTTTGCCACCGGCACCGGCTATGCGGGTATCAAGCCGATCTTGCTGACCGCCTTGAAGCGTGATGTGGAGGTGACGTTTTACTGGGGCGGCGCGCAAGCAGCAGATTTTTACGACCGCGCATTCCTGGACCAGGCGGTCATCGACCACCCGCGTTTCCACTGGCACCCAGTATTGGCCTCGCAGGGCAAGGTGCAGGAAGTCGCGCTAGGCCACGGGCACCGTTGGGAAGCCGCTCAGGTGTATGCCTGCGGTAATGGCGGCATGATCAGCCAGACGCGTGCCGAGTGCCTGGAAGCAGGTTTACCGAGCCATCGGTTTATCGCCGAAGCCTTTGTGCCCAGCGGCCAGTCGAGCGCCGACGCGCTGCTCAAGACCCTGGATGACACCTGGGAAAAGGTCGGCCCGAGGTATTCGCTGGACGGCATGCTCGCCGCCCGTGAAAAAACCATCCGCGCCCTGGCAGCGATTGCCAGCCAGCTCAAGGTCGGCATGACCACCGGGGAAGCCCTCGACATGGCCGCCGAGCAGTTGCAGGCCATGGGCGCCTCCCACACCTGGCACCCGACGTACATCCGTTTTGGCGACGACACGGTTCGCCCACCGAGAGAAGGCATTGACCCACTGCGCCCGCTGCGTGCCAGCGATATCGTGGTGGTCGACCTCGGCCCGGTGTGGGACGGCTACGAGGGTGACTATGGCGACACCTTTGTTTTCGGCGAGTCAGCGCTGCACCGCGATTGCTTCAAGGCCGTGCATGAAGTGTTCGATGAAACCCGCGAGGCCTGGAAGCGTGGCATGACCGGCTGTGAACTCTATGACTTTGCCGAGGAACGGGCCGTTTCCAAGGGCTGGCGGTTGTCGCGCAACCTGGCCGGCCACCGTATTGCGGATTTCCCCCACGCACTGTTCGGCACCACGGAATTGGCCGAGCTTGAGATCACACCGAGTGAAATGGTGTGGGTGCTGGAGATCCAGCTCTGCCACCCCACCGAGCCGGTTGGTGGGTTCTTTGAAGATATCCTGATGCTTGAAGCTTGAAGGGCTGAGGCACTCTAGGTGTTAGGTAGGAGGTTTCCCGAGTTTCCCTGAACTATATGGGCGCAGTCGGCTCATACAGCCATTGCCAATCACGGCAATTATTTCTGTGCGATAGGGACATCACCTGTGAAATATGCAATCTGCGCCACCTTGCTGCTGTCACTGAGCGGCTGCCTGACCATGTCGGGTGAATACACCGTGACGGCTCAGGACGCCTCCGGCGCCCCGTTAACCAGGCTCGGCACCTTCACCGCCGAGGGCCATAACATTTACCCCATACGCAATGCGTTCTGCCTCAATGCGCCGGGGGCGACGGTCATCATTCGCGATGCCCGGACCGGCGAGGAACTGCGCAGCGAAAGCCCTTATCACTGCCGTTAAGCCTCAAAAAAAGGATTTCCATGAGAGCGTTTCTGATAGCAGGCCTGGCCGTGGCCGTAAGTGGCTGCGGCAATATTTCCAATATCCGTGCTTACAACACGGCCTATGTTGAACCCACATCCGGGGATACCGCACGTTTGCGTGTAATCACCAATGGCATGGCGCGCGGCGTGCCGGGCCGTGATTGCATCGACTGGCGTGTGCCTGGCGCCGGGGTGATGGCCGTGTCCGAATCCGGCTTTGCGGGTCAGAATAATGGCCGCAGCCTGGGCATGCCCGAGAGCAACCGCCGGGTGGAGGCGCAAGGCTCGGCGCGTAGCGAACTGAAGGTGCCGGCGAACAAGCCTTTTGCCATGAACTTCCAGAGTGAGGGCTATGTTTCTGGCGGCAATTCCTACAGCTGCAGGCAGAGCTTTCACTTCACCCCCAAGGCCGGGCAAGATTACGAACTGATCCTGCTGGACGGTGGCCAGTGCCTGATTGCATTGCAGCGCCTGAACCCGACGGGGAAACCGCAGAACGTGCCGGTAGAGAAGGCCAAGCTGTGCAATGCGATGGATATGTTTTAGGCCGCAAGCCAGACCTGTTTAATCACAACGCCGATCAATGTTGATCGGCGTTGTGGTTTTTACCTGCGCTTATCAGAGCTTCGGCAGTTGCCCCACACGGCCGATCATTTCCGTGACGATCTGCAGGTCCAACAGGAACTGCTCGACGGTCTTGAACTCACCGTCGGTGTGCCCGGTGTACTTCACGTCCGGCTTCGCCAGGCCGAATTGCACGCCATTGGGCAGCTCATGCACGGAGGTCGCGCCGGCTGAGGTGCCGAACTTGTGCTCCATGCCGAGGTTTTCGCTGGCCACGGCCAACAGCGCTTTGACCCACTCCCCTTCAGGGTTGCGATACATCGGTTCTGCCACCGAGTAAGTGACGTCCATGGCCACTTTGGTGTGTTTGTCCCAGGCGCTGATTTTCTCTTCGATCTCGGCCTTGAGTTTTTCCGGCGACTTGCCCTTGGGAATGCGCAAGTTCACCGCCAGTTTGAAGGCTTTGGCGTCTTGGCCAACAAAGGTCAGCGAAGTGGTCAGCGGCCCCATGAACGCATCGGAGAAGCCCACGCCCAGCTTGCCGCCCAGGTAATCCAGGCCCCAGTTGTCGGCGGCATATTTTGCGGCGTCGGTGATGTGGTTGTGCTTGAGGGCGATCTTGCCGTCGACGCTGTGGATCAGCTCCAGCATACGTGCGACCGGGTTCACGCCGGTTTCCGGCTCGGACGAGTGCGCGGACACACCAGTGACCGTCAGCTTGACCTCTTTGCCCACCACCTTGGCCGCCACGGTGAAGTCAGCGCCATTATTTTTGGCGTATTCATCGCCGGCTTTTTGCAGGTTGGCCGCCAGCTCCGCAGGCTTGTCGCTGAGCAGAGTGGCCACCGACACCGAAGGAATCTGGTTGGTGGCCGCGCCGCCGGTCATGGCGATGATTTCTGCGCCTTTGCCGTCACCTTTGCGCACCGGGAAGCTTGCCATGACGGTGCCGTAGCCTTTTTCGGCAATCACCACCGGGTAGCCGCCATCCAGCGCCAGGTTGTATTGCGGCGTCGGGTTATGCTCGAAGTAGTAAGGAATGGCGTCTCCGGATGTTTCCTCAGTGGTGTCCACCAGCAGCTTGAAGTTGCGCGCCAGTGGCAGCTTTTCTTCCTTGATGACCTTCATCGCATACATCGTCACCACGATGCCGTTCTTGTCATCCTCGGTGCCACGGCCGTACATGCGGTCGCCGATCAGGGTGACTTTGAACGGGTCGAGCCTGGTGCCGTCCTTGAGCACCCAGTTTTCCGGGGTCACTGGCACCACGTCGGCGTGGGCGTGAATGCCGACCACTTCATCGCCGCTGCCTTCCAGGGAGATTTCATAGACGCGGTTGTCGACGTTACGGAAGTTCAGGTTGAAGGCTTTGGCCAGGCCCTGGATCTTGTCGGCGATCTTGAGGAATTCCGGGTTCTTGTACTGCGGCAGGCCGTCGATGTTGAAGGTTGGGATCTCGACCAGCTCGCGCAGGGTTTCCAGCGCGGCCTTGCCGTACTTCACTCGGGTATAAATCCCCAGCAGGCGATTGATTTCGTTCTGCTGGTCGACGCTCAGGGGTTTGTTGGCGAGGAAGGCTTCGATGGCCGGGCCGACGTCGTCGGTTTTTGCCAGGTCGCCCTTGGCCAGGGTGCCGAGGAAACCACGGAAATCGGTGGTTGGGGTTTCACCAAAGTGCTTGATGATGGCTGTGCTTTGTTCGACGCTGATATTGGCGGACGCAGGCGTGGCGACGGCCGCAAAGCTGGCGGCGAACAGGGTGGCAGCCACCAGTTTCTTGAGTGGAAAGTGCATGGTTAGAGGCATTCCTTTGCAGGCGGTGAGTAAGAGGTTTCTGATCGATCTGTCAGAAACATTTCCACACACTACCATCACCAAGGCCGGGATAGGGAGCCTCGATGTGGGAAATGTCCTACTCAAATATCAGGGTTGCCCAGTAACCAAATGTGGGAGCTGGCTTGCCTGCGATAGCGGTGGATCAGCAATGAAGTTGTCGACTGACAGTCCGCCATCGCAGGCAAGCCAGCTCCCACACAAGCCGGTTCCCACAGGGGAATAGGGTGAAGTTTGAAATGAGTGCTCAAGGCTTACCCGGATGCGGCTCCGGATACGGTGCAATCACGTCCAACGCCTTGGCATACGGCCCCTCCCACAACTGCTCGTGCAACTGCCCGATGCGCTTGGCCATCGCCGCGTCGTGCATCACCACTTCCAGGTTGCGCGAGTTATCCAGATACCCGCCCAACCAGTTGCTGGTGCCAACCCAGGCCACTTGCCCGTCGATCTCCATGGTCTTGCTGTGGATCACCCGCGCATACGGAATAAACCCTTGTTTGGCTTCGGGCAGGGTGACGATCTTGACCTCGATGTTGGGCAGCACGGCCAAGCTTTTGAGGTAGGGCAGTTCCAGCTTGTCGGTGTTCCAGTTGGACACCATCAGCTTGACCGACACCCCACGTGCAGCGGCGGCGCGCACGGCGTTGTCGATCACTGCGTAGTAGGGGCGGGTTCTATCCGGCCCGTAGGACAGCGGTGCGTAGTCGAGCAATTGCACGCGCACTTCTTTCTTGGCTTCGCTTAGCAGGCGCGGCAGTTCCAGTTGTGAGTCGCCCACGCCGGGCGGGTTGTAGCGTTGCGGGCTGGCCACCAGGTAGTTGCCGGTGCGCGCAGGCTCCGGGCTTGCGGCAGGCAGCGGCACAGCTTGTTTGTCTGCGAGGGCGGCCTGGGCCTGCCAGTCCTGGTTGAAGATCGCCTGCACTTGGCTGACCACGCTGGCATCGCTGATGCGCAAGCCGGTTTCATGGATATGCTCCAGCGAGCGCCAATCGAAATTCTGGCTGCCGATAAACGCCTGCTTGCCGTCCACCACCATGTACTTGGCGTGGATGATCCCGCCGCTCAACTGCCCATAGGCCAGCACGCGAAAGGTCAGGTTAGGAATTGCGCGCAGGCGTTCCAGCGTAGACGCCTCCGACAGCCGAATACCTTTTTCCTCCAGCAGAAAGCGAATCTTCACACCCCGTTTGCCGGCAGCTTCCAGATGCTCGATCACCTTGTCCATCACCGAACCGGGATGGTCGGCCGCGTAGAACTGGCCGATATCAATGCTGCTTTTTGCGCCGTCAAACAGCTCGATCCACACCGGCCCTGGCTGGCGCAAGTCGGCAGTCCCCAGCGCAGTGTCCACCGGCACGGTGTGTACCAGTTCAAACCCTGGAATTGAAAAGTCCGCCTGGGCAAGCGGACTCAACAGAAGGCCGGTCAGGCCTGCGATACGCAACTTTATCGAGAGGGACATAGGCGTCTCATCGGGGCAAAAAGAAAGGCGGGCGCATCATGCGCCCGCCCTGAAGGTCATGCAGTGCGGGTGTGCAACGGCGTTGGCACCAGATGCGGTACTTCACCCTGTACACGGGCGCCGGTGGCCGCGCGGATCAGCAGGATTTTCAGCTGGTCGTTGATGCGCTCCAGGCTGTCCTGGAAGAAGTTGTGGAACACCACGCAGAACAGCGCGATGGCGATACCCAGGCCGGTGGCGAACAAAGCCGTACCGATGCCACCGGAGATCTGGCCTGGGTCGGACACGCCGGCACTGGCCAGCGCCTTGAAGGTGTCGATGATGCCGAGGATGGTGCCCAGCAGGCCCAGCAATGGCGCGGCGGTGGTGATGGTCTCGATGATCCACAGGCTGCGCGACAGCGGCGCGCGGGTCTTGAGGTACTGGGTTTCGATTTCATCGTCCAGGTCTTTGCGCGAGCCGTTGGAGGCCTTTTGCGCGAGGATCGGCAGCACCATGTTCAGCGGCAGGCTGTCGCGGCGGGTGAGGCTTTCTGGCAAGTCGCGCTCGCTGTGCACGTTGGCGCCCAGCACGTCGGTCAGGGCGCGGGCCTGGCGGCGCACGTAAGCGAAGTAGATGCCCCGTTCGATGGTGATGAAGATCGCGATCGCCATCGCGGCGTACATCACATAGAAGGTGATTTGGTGCAGCAGGTCCATGTCCATGAGTGTGTTCCTCTCAGGTGATTAATCAGAAATTCGCTTCCAGGGAAACCGTGACGGTACGGTCCAGGCCGACGATGTAAGCCGGGTCACCATCGCGGAAACCGCTGTAGCTCGCCGCGTTGGTCTTGGTGGTGTACACGCCGTCCAGGTACTTCTTGTCAAACAGGTTGTCGACGTTCAGGCGCAGGGTGGCGTCCTTGACCACTTTCTTGTCCACGGGCAGGTAGATACCGGCGCCGAGGTTGAAAACGGTGCGCGCCGAAATGGCTTCGTCGTTGGTCAGGTCACCGTAGAGCTTGCTGGTGAATTTGCCGCCGAAGGTGCCGTAGAAGCGCCCGTCGTCATACCCGATGTTGGCCGCCAGCATGTTGGCCGGCACGTTGGCGAACTGCTTGCCGCTGGTGGGCAATACGATCGGTTTGCCGGCGCTGAAGACGGTCAGGTCGTCCTGCTGCTTGGAGCTGGTGTAGGTGTAGGAGGTGTAGTAGTTGAAGTTGTGCGGCAGCTTGCCGCTCCACTCCAGTTCCAGGCCTTTGTTGATCACGGTACCGGCGTTGATGTCGGCCGAATCGCCGTTGCTGTCCAGGGACGTGAGCTGGCGGTTCTTGAACTGCATGTAGAACAGGGTGGCGGCGAGGGTCATGTCTTCGCCGGTGTAGCGCCAGCCCAGTTCCTGGTTCCAGCTCAGTTCCGGCTTGGAGTCCAGGGAACCCACGCCTTTGTCGTACAGCACGTAGTTCTGCGGGATACGCATGTTGCGCGAGAGGCTGTAGAACAACTGGTCACGTTCGTCGAGCTGGTATTGCAGACCGGCGTTGGGCAGCAGCTTGTTGTAGGTCTGGTTGGCCTTGCCCGGTTGTTCGGTGAGGCTGCCGTGGTTGGTGCCCTCACGCTCGACATTCATGTAGGCAAGGCCCGCGATCAGGGTCCAGTCCGAGTTGATGTACCAGGTGTCCTGAGCCCAGACTTTTTGCGCTGGCGTTACGGTGTAGCGGTCGCGGCCTTGTACGGTGTTGCCATTGGCGTCGACCACGGAGCTGGCGTCCGGCCAAGTGTCGCTGGGCTTGCCGCTGTTCTTGAGGGCAATGAACGGCTGGGTCTGGCTTTGGCGGGCGCGCTCGTACCAGTAGCCGAATTGCAGGCTGTGGTCGCCCAGGTCCCAGTTCAGCTTGGTGGTGATGCCCGGGCGCCAGGTCTGGGTGCGCGAAGGGCGGTAGTAGACGCCCGTCGTCGCGGAGCCGTCAGCGTTGTATTGGGCCTGCGTCGGCAGGTTGCCGAGGTCGAATACGCCGCCTTTGTTGGAACCGCTGTTGAGCGCATAGGCGGAGGAGCCCACGCCGCTGCCGTTGCCGTAGTAGTAATACGGGATCACCGAGAGCGACAGGTTGTCGCTCAGCTTGTACTGGGTGTTGAGCACGGCGGTGAAGGTCTGGAACGGGTTCTGTGCCAGGTCGTAATAGCTGCTGATCTTGCCGTTGGAACCCAGCGCCGGCTTGGCCGGGTACGGGTCATACTTGCGGCCGAACTGCTGGAACTGCGCCTTGGTCAATTGGCTGTAACTGTTGTTGTCCTGCTCGTGGTACTTGAGGATCAGGTTGGCGGTGTTGCCGTTGCCGGCGTCGAAAAAGCTGTTCCACTCCACCTTGTCCGCACGCACCGCGCCCGAGCCGCGCCACATCTGGCCTTCGGTGTGGGACGCCGACAGCCAGTTGGAGAGGCCGTTGACTTCGCCGGTGTTGAGGCGCGCAAAGGTCTTGCGGGTGGCGTTGCTGCCCACCACTTGTTTAACGAACGCACCGGTTTCCTTGGTCGGGCGAATCGTCACGATGCCGATGTTGCCGCCGCTGGAACCGATGTGCGGGCCGTCGGCTTCCGACGAGCCCTGGGTGACGAAGATCTGGTCGATGTTTTCCGGATCGCCGAGCAGGTTGGAGTACAGCGCGTAGTTGCCGGAGTCATTGATCGGCATGCCATCGACCGACATACCGACCTGGTCGGAGTTCATGCCGCGCATGGTGAAGCGAAAGCCCGACAGACCGGTGTTGTCCTCACTGGAGATGTTCAGGCCCGGCGTGTATTTGAGCTTGTCGATGGCGTTGCCGGTGGCGGTTTGTTTGTCCAACGCTTCCTTGGTGATGGTCGAGCGGCCCTTGGCGCTCTCTTCCTGGACCATGTAACCGCCCCCCGCGGTTGCCTTGCCTCCCTGAACTCCGATCGTGCCGACGTCACTGTCACTGGTATCAGCCATGACCACTCCATGGGTCATGCTCGTCGCGGCAACAAGTGCCAGATGAATACGTGTGAACCTCATCACTGTCGTCCTGGTGTCGGTGCTTATTGCACGCTGTAGTTGAAGGTGGCGGTGAAGCGTTGCTCGTTACGTCCACCGAAGGCTTGTTCGGGGAACGGCTTGACCTGCTTGATGCGGCGCAAGCTATTGGTAGCGGCCCGATTGAGCAGCATGCTCGGCGCCGGGGTCTGGATCCCGGCATCAAGGACGCGGCCTTGTCGATCCACCATCAACCACACCACCACCTCGCCACTGGGGCGCTCGAGGGACGCCTGGCGCCCGGTGGGGTATTGCTTGTACGTGTCCAGCTCGTTGCGCAGCCCCTTGAGGTAACCGCCTTCCAGTGCCTGGCCATCTACTTTGGGCGGTGCTGGTGGCGCGGGCGGCACAGGTGTTGGCGCGACAGCGGCCTGTACTGGCTTGGCCGCCACTGGTGCGACTGGCGCTGGCGTGGGAGTCGGTTTGGCGGCCACCACGGGCTTGGGTTTGGGCACCGGCTTGGGCTTGGGTTCAGGTTTTGGCAAGGGTTTGGGCGGTGGTGGCGGCGGGGCCGGTTCGGCTTCTTCGTCCTCGATCACCGGCGGTGGCGGCTCTTGCTCGACCACAGGCTCGGGAACCACTTCAGGCTCGGGTTCGACCAGGGCCAGCTCGACCGCCGACTCGTCGTACTGCGGCTGGATTTTCAACGGTTGGGACTGGATACCCAGTGCAATCAGCACCAGGGCGATCAGGGCCGGGACACTGCCCAGCAGCTGACGCGCACGAAACAATACATACATGATCAAGACTTACGCGTGGCAATGGACACGGAGGTAAAGCCACCCAGGCGCAGGGTGTCCATGACTTCCACCAGGCGCGAAACCTCTACGCCTTTGTCGCTGTTGACGATGATGGTCGACTTGGTATCAGGCTTTTCTGCAGCCTTCAGTGCCGGCACCAACGCATCGACCGTGAGGGCCTTGCCGTCGAGTTGCAACTGGCCTTCCAGGCCCAAGGTAAGGATGAATTTATTCTGCGGCTTGAGTTGCTGCGAGCTGCTGGCGCTGGGCAGTTGGGTCTTCATGCCGAGTGCGGGGATCACGTTCAAACTCACCAGTACGAAAAACACCAGGAGGAACATCATCACGTCGATCATGGGGATCAACTCGATATGTGCCTTGCGTTTCTTGGGTTCATCCCAGGTTCTCATTCTGTTACCCCGTCGTTGAATTAGGGGCGACACGCTAACAACCAAAAATGACCGAATGGTTAACTTTAATTGACGTTTTAAAGGCTCTAGGACGCGTCTCTCAGAGATTTTACCTTGCGGTTTCATGACGTAATGCAATTGACACGAAGGCAGTACATTCTGGGGGAATTTACTTGAAGAGCTGCCGCGTATGCCCACTGCACTGCCTCAATTGTCGACCCCGCGGCTACTATTGCGGGCGCTGGAAATGGACCAGGCCGAGGTGCTCTTCATGCTCGCCAACGGGCCGAAAATCGCTGACAACACGGCCAACATTCCGTCGCCCTATACCTTGGAAACTGCACAGAGTTTTATTGCCGGGGCCGCAGACAAATATCGGGCGGGCGAGTTGTTGAACCTGGGCATGCATGTGCGTGAAACCGGTGAGTTGGTTGGCATGGTCAGCCTGCGCCTTAACGCTCGTCATCACGCAGGGCATTTGGGCGGCTGGGTCGCGGCGCATGCGCGTAACCTGGGGTATGCCGCTGAGGCGGCGAGCGCGATGATGGGTTTTGGCTTCACCGAGCTTGGGCTGCAGCGTGTCGGCAGCCAATGCTTTGGCCGCAACAAGGAATCGGCGCGGGTCATGCAGAAAATCGGCCTGCGCTACGAGGGTTGCCTGCGTCAGGCGTTTCTCAAAAATGGCGTGTACGAAGACCTGCTGGGCTTTGCCACCGTGCGTGAGGACTGGGAGCGCGCGTTGTGAATGACGCAGTGGACCAAGGCAGGCGGCGAGTCCTTAGCGGGCTGGCGGTCGCTACCGCGTTTTCAATCCTCAGCCCATTTGCGCGCAGTGCCGGGGTGGATTACCCGTTCACCCTCGGCGTGGCTTCGGGCGACCCGCTGCCGGATGGTTTTGTGATCTGGACGCGCCTGGCGCCGTTGTTCAATGCAGCCGATGGCAGCGGTGGGTTGAAGCGCGCGGTGCCGGTGCGTTGGCGGGTGGCCAGTGATGCGGCGATGACGCGCATCGTGAAGCAGGGTGAGGTCTTGGCGACTGAGCGGTTCGCCCATTCGGTGCATGTTGAAGTGGCCGGGCTTGCGGCGGGCCGGCCGTATTGGTACCAGTTCGAAGGCCTCGGCGCGCAGAGCCCGGTGGGCCAGGCACGTACCACGCCACCTTTGCAGGCGATGGCCTCGGCTCGGCTGGGGTTTGTTTCCTGCTCGCATTGGGAGCGCGGTTACTTCAGCGCCTATCGCCATTTAGCCGCAGAGCAACCTGACCTGGTGTTTTTTCTCGGGGACTACATTTACGACAGCTCTTACGCCGCCGACTCGGGGAAAGTCTTTCGGGCCCACGGCAGCGGTAACGCGGTGAGCTTGAGCGACTACCGCAACCGCTACGCGCTGTACAAAACCGATCCGGACCTGCAAGCCCTGCACGCGGCTGCCCCCAGCGTGGCAACCTGGGATGACCATGAAGTGCAGAATGACTACGCCAACCGCTGGTCCCAGGACCCGAAGATTCCCGTGGCGCAATTTCTTCAGCAGCGGGCGGCGGCGTACCAGGCGTTTTACGAGCACATGCCGCTGCGCGCCAGCAGTGTGCCGAAGGGGCCGGACATGCGTATTTACCGGCGCCTGGATTACGGTCGGCTGGCGCGTTTTCATGTGTTGGATGGGCGCCAGTATCGCTCCGAGCAACCCTGCATCCAGGCCAACGGCAGCCATCAGGGGCATATCGCCGCCAACACTTGCAGCGACCTGCGTGATCTCGGCCGCACCATGCTGGGTTGGCAACAGGAAGCCTGGCTGGACCAGGGCTTTGCCCAGTCGCAGGCACAGTGGAATGTGATCGCCCAGGACTTGCTGGTGGCGCCCTTGCTCCAGCGCGACCTGAGCAACCACAAGGTGGGCCATTGGACCGATGGTTGGGACGGCTACGTGGCCAATCGTTCACGCATGCTGGCGTCCATCTGGCGTCACAAGGTCAGCAACCCGGTGTTCTGGGGCGGTGATATCCATTCGTTCTGGACCACTGACCTGCACGCCGACGCCAACAACCCGGACTCGCCAGTGATCGCCACTGAGTTTGTCGGCAGCTCGGTGACCTCCGATGGCCCGCCCTTTGAAGCGTTCAGCAAGATCCTGCCGCTTAATCCGCATGTGAAGTTTTTCGACAGCCGCCAGCGAGGGTATGTGTCGGTAGAGCTTACGGCTCAGAAGATGCTGACGAACTTTCGGGTGATAACTGACCCGCGCGATCCCAACGCCACGGTGTCGACCCTCAAGTCGTTTGTGGTGGAGCCGGGGCGAGCGGGGGCGATTGCGGTTTAGCGCACTTGTAGGGTGTAAATACTCAACGTGGCGAGCGCGGGGGGATTTGTGGCGAGCAGGCTGTTGTGGCGAGCGGGCTTGCCCCGCGTTGGGCTGCGAAGCGGCCCCAAAACCAGGCGCTTATGTTTGCCTGAAAAAACGCGGTGACTGTATTAGGGCCGCTTCGCGCCCCAACGCGGGGCAAGCCCGCTCGCCACAACAGCCTGCTCATCACAACAGCCTGCTCATCACAACAGCCCGGTGACCACAAAAGCCGCGTGGTCTGTCAGTTGATTTCGTAACGCACCGACAGCGCGCCTTTTTTCTCCGACAAGGCCAGGATGGTCACTTGGCCGAGCTCGTTCAGGGCTTGCACATGGGTGCCGCCGCAGGCGTAGGCGGGCAGTTCGCCGAAACCCACTTCGCGGGCGCCGTCTTCCAGGGTCATATGGCGCGGGTAGTCGGCGGCGATCCATTGGTTGACCTGTTGCTGGATCGCCTCGGCGTCGATGGCCTGGGCCATTTCGCCACGGATAAAGGTGATTTTGCACTCGCCCGGCCAATGGTGGGCTTTGATCGGCATCCAACCGAAGCTTTCTCCCGCATTGCCGATCAGGTGCCCGGCCGAATGCAGGCGCGTGTACAGGGCACGGCGTTGTGCGTCGACCCGTGCGCTGATCGGGCCGGGCTGCACAGGCTGGTCCACGTAATGCACCACACGGTCAGCCTCCTGAGTCACGCGCAGCACCTGGCTGTCGCCCAGCCAACCGGTATCAAAGGGTTGCCCGCCGCCTTGGGGATGAAAAATCGTCGACTGCAGGGTGACCGCGAACAGGCCTTCGTGGGGTGTGCAGCTCAGCACTTCAAGCTCGGCGGTCAGGTGGTCGTGGGTGAAAAACAGGCGCTCGGTCATCATTTACATCCGCATCAGGGTTCTACGGGCAGTATAAATAGTGCGTGGATGGGTGATAATCCGTTCAATTATCAATGGACCTGTGCGTCATGAGCATCAATCTTCCTTTGCCACTGCTGGGTGAAATGGCGATTTTCGTCAAAGTCGTGGAGACCGGCAGTTTCTCCGAAGCGGCGCGACAACTGAGCGTTTCGCCCTCGGCCGTGAGCCGCAGTATCTCGCGTCTCGAACAGGCGCTGGCGACACGCTTGCTGCAACGCACCACGCGTAAATTGCGCTTGAGCGAAGGCGGCGAAGAGGTGTTCAAGCGTTGCCAGGAGATGGTCAACGCGGCGCGCTCGGTGATGGAGATCAGTGGCCAGTTCACCCATGAGGCCGAAGGCCTGGTGCGGGTCAGCGTGCCCAAGGCGGTGGGCCGGTTTGTGGTGCACCCGCATATGCCGGAGTTCTTGCGGCGCTATCCCAAGGTGGATGTGCAATTGATCCTGGAAGACCGGCATGTGGACCTGATCGACGACAATGTGGACCTCAGCATCCGCATCACCGACAGCCCGCCGCCGGGTTTGGTCGGCCGCCAACTGTTGCCCATCGAGCACTTGCTGTGTGCCACACCGCAGTACCTGGCCGAGCAGGGTACGCCTGAACATCCCCATGATTTGCTGGAACACAGCTGCATTTACCTGGGCGAAACGCCGGGGGATTCACGCTGGAAGTTTCGTCAGGGTGCCAAGGCGGTGACCGTGGGCGTGCGCGGGCGCTACGCCGCGAACCACACCGGCGTGCGCCTGGATGCGGTGTTGCAGCATGTGGGGATTGGTAGCTTGCCGTACTTCACGGCGCGCCACGCCTTGGCGGCGGGGAGCCTGGTGCAGGTATTGCCCGAGTGGGATTTTATTGCGTCCTACCATGGTGAGGCGTGGTTGCTGCATTCGCCCACGCGGTATCTGCCACCGAAGTTGCGGGTGTTTATTGATTATCTGGTGGAGTGCATGGCGAAGGAGCCGACACTGCGCCGAAGGTAGGAGTGCGGTCCAACTGTGGGAGCTGGCTTGTGTGGGAGCTGGCTTGCCTGCGATGCAGGCGACTCGGTCTATCAGTTAAACCGAGGCGATACAATCGCAGGCAAGCCAGCTCCCACACAAGCCAGCTCCCACATTTAAAATCAGTGCTTGCTCTGATCCTGCGGCATGGCCAGCAGCTGTTTTTCCTGGTTCCAGTCGAACGGTTCATCGTTCTGTTCGGCTTCAAAACGACGTTCTTCCAGGGCCTGGTACAGGTCCAGTTCTTCATCGGGCATGAAGTGCAGGCAATCACCGCCGAAGAACCACAGCAGGTCGCGTGGCACAAGGTGGGCGATTTGCGGGTAACGCAGGATGACCTGGCTCATCAGGTCCTGGCCCAGGTACTGGCTCTCGATCGGGTCGATCGGCAGCAGGGCGCGCAATTCGTCGAAGCGCTCCAGGAACAGGGTGTGGCTTTCCTCGGGCACCTGTTCGGCTTCGCCGACGGCAACCAGGATGCTGCGCAAGTGGTCGAGCAAGACGAGATGATCGGCAACGACGTTGGACACGAGATAAGTCCTCTAAAGCAAAAACGGGCGCGAGAGTATATGCCTCTCGCGCCCGTATTTATATGACCTTAGCTTTATAGGGTGTGAGCGGTCAGCGCACTTTACCCTCAGCCTGGGTCAGCTCTTCCTTGCTGAAATCATCCACATCGATCACCTTGCGGCGCGCGGCTTCGGCGTCGCGCAGGGTTTGCGCTTCGGCCGGTTGCAATACGCCCGCGTGCAGCGCCGCGTCGATGGCATGCTCGCCGGCGGCCGGTTTGACCTGGCCGCTTTTGAGCGCGGTGTGGAGTTTTTTCTGCAAGGGGTGGCTGGCACCCAGCAGGTCGTAGGCATGTTGCAGGGCACCCACCGGGTCTTCTGCCGATTGCGGGCGATAGCAACCCGCCAGCAACTCTTCCAGGGTCGGGTCGCCTTTGGCACGGCCAATCACCGCTGCCACTTCGGCGTCCAAAGCATCGGACGGCCCGGTGTGACGACGGCCGAACGGGAACACGATCACCCGCAGCAGGCAACCGAGGACCCTGTTCGGGAAGTTGCTCAGCAGCTCATCCAGGGCACGCTCCGACTCACCGAGGCTTTCTTCCATGGCCCAGGCAAACAGCGGCTCCAGGTGATCCGGCGAATCCAGGTCGTGATAACGCTTGAGCGCTGCCGAGGCCAGGTACATATGGCTCAGCACATCACCCAGGCGCGCCGACAGGCGTTCGCGGCGTTTCAGCTCGCCGCCGAGCAACATCATGCTCAAGTCGGCGAGCAGGGCGAATGCTGCGGCCTGACGGTTCAATGCACGGAAATAACCCTGGCTCAAACGGTTGCCCGGGGCTTTTTCAAAGTGCCCGATGCCGAGGTTCAGCACCAACGTGCTGGCGGCGTTACTCACGGCAAATCCGATATGTTGCATCAGCAGGCCGTCAAATTCCTTGAGCGCCTGGTCATGGTCTTCACGACCGGCCAGGGCCATTTCCTTAAGCACGAACGGGTGGCAGCGGATCGCGCCCTGGCCAAAGATCATCAGGTTGCGCGAGAGGATGTTCGCGCCTTCCACTGTGATGAAGATCGGCGCGCCTTGCCAGTTACGGCCCAGGTAGTTGTTGGGGCCCATGATGATGCCCTTGCCGCCATGCACATCCATGGCGTGGCTGATGCACTCGCGACCGCGCTCGGTGAGGTGGTACTTGAGAATCGCCGACAACACCGAGGGTTTTTCACCCAGGTCGACCGCGTTGGCGGTGAGCATGCGCGCGCTGTCCATCAGCCAGGCGTTGCCGCCAATGCGCGCCAGGGCTTCCTGGATACCTTCAAAGGCCGACAGCGGCACGTTGAATTGCTCGCGCACTTGAGCGTATTGGCCGGTCACCAAACTGGTGAACTTGGCCGCGCCGGTACCGACCGCAGGCAGGGAGATCGAACGGCCGACCGACAGGCAGTTCATCAGCATCATCCAGCCCTTGCCGAGCATTTCCTGGCCACCGATAAGGAATTCCAGGGGGATGAATACGTCCTTGCCGGAGTTGGGGCCGTTCATAAAGGCGGCGCCCAACGGCAGGTGGCGACGGCCGATTTCCACGCCGGGCGTGTCGGTGGGGATCAGCGCCAGGCTGATGCCCAGGTCTTCTTCCTCACCCAACAAGTGGTCCGGGTCATGGGCCTTGAAGGCCAGGCCGAGGAGGGTCGCGACCGGGCCGAGGGTGATATAGCGTTTTTCCCAGTTCAGGCGCAGGCCGAGGGTTTCCTTGCCTTCCCATTCGCCTTTGCAGATCACGCCGGTGTCGGGCATGGCGCCGGCGTCGGAGCCGGCCAGTGGGCCGGTGAGGGCGAAGCAGGGGATATCGTCGCCACGGGCCAGGCGTGGCAGGTAGTGGTTGCGTTGTTCGTCGGTGCCGTAATGCAGCAGCAGCTCGGCCGGGCCGAGGGAGTTAGGCACCATCACGGTGGAGGCGAGGTCGCCGCTGCGGGTGGCGAGTTTCATCGCGACCTGGGAGTGGGCATAGGCGGAGAAACCCTTGCCGCCATATTCCTTGGGAATGATCAGGGCGAAGAAACCGTGGGTCTTGATGTGCTCCCAGGCAGCGGGCGGCAGGTCCATGGCCTGGCCGATTTCCCAGTCGCTGACCATCGCGCAGAGTTCTTCGGTAGGGCCGTCGATAAACGCTTGTTCTTCTTCAGTCAGTTGCGCCTTGGGGTAGGCCAGCAATTTATCCCAATCGGGGCGACCGCTGAACAGTTCGCCGTCCCACCACACGGTGCCGGCGTCGATGGCGTCGCGCTCGGTCTCGGACATCGGCGGCAGGACTTTCTGGAACCAGCTGAACAGCGGCTTGGTGAAGTATTGGCGGCGCAGGTCGGGCAGCAACAGGGGCACGGCCACGGCGGCGATCAGCACCCAGAGGATAACCAGCAGCCAACCCGGTGCATGGCTCCAGGCGCCCATCGCCAGCAGGTAGACGGCAACCACGCCCAGCGCGGGCAGGGGCGCGGTGCGGCGGTGTGCCAGGTAGGCAATGCCGACCACCAGAACCAGTATCCACAACAACAGCATATTCAATCCTCCGTGAAACCAAGGGCGAAACCACCATGGAGCTTAGTCGGCATCCGAAAAAGCGCGGTGGCGAGGGTGTAACGAGTTGTGCTGGCGCACGCCGACATTTGGCCGAATCGTCGTTATCTCCACGGCAGGCCTGTCGTTAGACTCAAGGCTTCCCTTGGAGATAAAGCTCATGGATACGTACTTGAATCCCAGCCGCTTCATCGATAGTGACCACCCTGCGGTGGTGGAGTTCGCCGAAAAACATCGCGGAACCCGCCCGGATTTAAGTGACCAGGCGGTCAGTCTCTACTACGCCGTGCGTGAGGCGATTCGCTACAACCCGTACACCTTCAGCCGTGATCCAAATACCCTCAGTGCCAGCTTTGCCCTGGCCACCGGCGAGAGCTACTGTGTACCCAAGGCCACCTTATTGGCCGCCTGTGCCCGTCATTGCGGGATCCCGGCGCGCATTGGCCTGGCGGACGTGCGCAATCATTTATCGACACCGCGCCTGCTCGCGCTGCTCAAAAGTGATGTGTTCGCCATGCACGGCTATACCGAGTTGTACCTGCACGGCCGTTGGGTCAAGGCCACGCCGGCGTTCAACAGTCAACTGTGCGAGTTGTTCGACGTGCCACCGCTGGCGTTCGATGGGGTCAACGACAGCGTGTTCCACGCCTTCAACCGCCAGGGCCGGCGCTCGATGGAATATGTGCTGGACCACGGGCAGTTCAGCGACGTGCCCGAAGCGTTTTTTTTCGCGCATATTCAGCAGTGTTATCCGCACCTGTTTGCCGACGACATGCCGATCTCGCTGAAGGACATGCACAGCGATATGCACAGCGATTTAAGCCGCGGGTGAACCGGCGTATGCTGCTGCGTTCATCAAGCCATGTTCATCAACGATAAGGCGCGGTCATGCTGAAAATCTGGGGTCGTAAAAATTCATCAAACGTCAGGAAGGCACTGTGGTGCGCCGAGGAACTCGGCCTGGACTATGAGGCAATTGATGCGGGCGGGGCTTTTGGTGTGGTCGACACGCCGCAATACCGGGCCTTGAACCCCAATGGCCGGGTGCCGATGATCGAAGACGGCGACTTTGTGTTGTGGGAATCCAACACCATCGTGCGTTATCTGTGCGCCAAGAGCGCGTCGGATTTTTACCCGAACGACCTGCAAGCCCGGGCCAGCGCCGAGAAGTGGATGGACTGGACCACGTCCACGCTCGCCGATCCGTTCAAGGCGGTGTTCTGGGGCATCCTGCGTACCCCGGCGGAAAAACAGAACTGGGACAGCATCAATGCCGGGCGCCAAGCCTGTATCGATGCGCTTAACACCGTTGACCAGGCCCTCGCCGAGCAACCCTACCTCAGCGGCGAGCATTTCGGCATGGGCGATATCCCCTTGGGCTGCTTTGCCTACGCCTGGTTCGAGATGCCCATCGAGCGCCCGGCAATGCCCCATCTAGAGGCCTGGTACCAGCGCCTCAAAGATCGCCCGGCCTACCGCAAGGCCGTGATGACCGCGTTGACTTAATACTGACTATTAATACAGGTGACTGTACTTGTGCGGCGCGGGCAAGCACCATGCTTGTCATGCGCCGCCGTTGAACTACATGCGCTGCGCGCTCATCTACTCTTTCTATTCCCTTCTCTGGTGCGTAATCCGATATGAGTTCCGCTCTGTCCATCCGGCAGCTAACCAAAACCTACGGCAACGGTTTCCAGGCCCTGAGTGGTATCGATCTGGACGTTGCCGAAGGTGACTTCTTCGCCTTGCTCGGCCCCAACGGTGCTGGCAAATCCACCACCATCGGCATCCTCTCGACCCTGGTCAACAAAACCAGTGGCTCGGTGAATATCTTTGGCCATGACCTGGACAAATCCCCGGCGGCGCTCAAGCGCTCCATCGGCGTGGTGCCCCAGGAATTCAACTTCAACCAGTTTGAAAAGACCTTCGACATCGTCGTGACCCAGGCCGGCTATTACGGCATCCCGGCGAAAATCGCCAAGGAACGCGCCGAGCAGTACCTGACTCAGTTGGGCCTGTGGGACAAGCGCGACGTGCCTTCGCGTTCGCTGTCCGGCGGTATGAAGCGCCGCCTGATGATCGCCCGCGCGCTGGTGCATGAACCGCGCCTGTTGATCCTCGATGAGCCGACCGCCGGTGTGGATATCGAGCTGCGCCGTTCGATGTGGACCTTCCTCACCGAGCTGAACGAGAAGGGCATCACCATCATCCTCACCACCCATTACCTGGAAGAGGCTGAGCAGCTGTGCCGCAACATCGGCATCATCGACCACGGCACCATTGTCGAGAACACCAGCATGCGCAACCTGCTGGGCCAGTTGCATGTGGAAACCTTCTTGCTGGACCTGAAAAACAACCTGTCGGTGGCGCCGCAACTGCTCGGCTACCCAAGCCGCCTGGTCGATGACCACACCCTGGAAGTGCAGGTGGACAAGGCCATGGGCATCACCGCGTTGTTCACCCAGTTGGCGGCCCAGAGCATCGAAGTGCTGAGCCTGCGTAACAAAACCAATCGCCTTGAGGAGTTGTTCGTGTCCCTGGTGGAGAAAAATCTGGCGAAGGTGGCGGTATGAGTTCCGAACTGCAACCCAACCTCGTCGCACTGCAGACCATCGTTTACCGCGAAGTGAAGCGCTTTACCCGGATCTGGCCGCAGACCCTGCTGCCGCCGGCGATCACCATGGTCTTGTACTTCGTGATCTTCGGTAATCTCATCGGCCGCCAGATCGGCGACATGGGTGGCTTCACCTACATGGAGTACATCGTGCCGGGCCTGATCATGATGTCGGTGATCACCAACTCCTACGGCAACGTGGTGTCGAGCTTTTTCGGCAGCAAGTTCCAGCGCTCGATCGAAGAACTGATGGTCTCGCCGGTGTCGCCGCACACCATCCTGATCGGCTACACCCTGGGTGGCGTGCTGCGCGGCTTGATGGTGGGGGTGATCGTGACCTTGCTGTCGCTGTTCTTCACCCACCTGCAGGTGCATCACCTGGGGGTCACCCTGCTGGTGGTGGTACTGACGGCAACGATCTTTTCGCTGCTGGGGTTCATCAACGCCGTGTTTGCCCGCAACTTCGATGATATTTCGATCATCCCGACGTTCGTGTTGACGCCGCTGACCTACCTGGGCGGGGTGTTCTACTCCATTACCTTGCTGCCGCCGTTCTGGCAGACCGTGTCGCTGGCCAACCCGGTGTTGCACATGGTTAACGCCTTCCGCTACGGCATCCTGGGCGTGTCGGATATCAAGATCAGCGTGGCGATCACCTTTATGCTGGTGGCGACCGTGGTGCTGTATGTCGGCTGTGCGCGGTTGCTGGTGAGTGGGCGCGGGATGCGTACCTAAGCCGTTAGCTGCAATAAAAAACGGCCTCCAAGTGAGGCCGTTTTTTATTGACTGCAGGCAGGGTCAATGTGGGAGCTGGCTTGCCTGCGATAGCGATGGGTCAGGCAGCCATTGTTTAACTGACAGACCGCCATCGCAGGCAAGCCAGCTCCACCTTTGGTTTTGTGCAGAGGTTTAACCTTTAAGTGCCAGCTCGATCAGTCCGTGCAGCTCTTGCACCGTCAGCGGTTCGGTCGAGAACAAAATGCGAAACACCGTCGGCGCCGCCAGCAGGTTGATCAAATGGTCCACGCTCGGCGGCGTACTCTGTGGGTAGCGATCGATAATCGTCTGAAGCTGCCCACTCAGAATGCTCACGCAATAACCCGGTGTGATCATGCTCTGCAGGTCACGCATCATGTTGCGCCCTGGCTCGGAGCTCATTTCATCCAGGTATTGCTCGGCCCAGGCCCGCAGATCACCGCGAAGGCTGCCGGTATTCGCCGGCTCACAGTCGGGGCGCATGCGGGCCAGGGCCACATCAGCCAACAGCACGGATAAGTCGCCCCAGCGCCGGTAAATGGTCGAGGGCGTGACGCCTGCGCGCGTCGCAATCATCGGTACGGTAACGCTGGAGCGCTCATGGGCTTCCAACAGCTCACGCACTGCTGAATGCACCGATTCTTGGACCCGGGCACTGCGGCCTCCCGGGCGAAGGCCTTCTTTTATCGCCATGCGTAAAACCTTAACACAAAGAATTTGCTTTAAGCGCGCGCCGGTAGCACACTGCGCAAAAGCAAAGTATTAGCTTTAGTGGAGTGTGCCCATGTCTCGCGTTATTTCCCAGCGGTCCAGCCTGGCGTTCCTGGTCATCACGGTGTTGACCTTCCTCGCCGCGTCCAGCGCGCCGACGCCGTTGTATCAGGTGTATCAGGAAAACCTGCATTTCTCCGCGACAATGCTCACGGTGATTTTCGGCGTATACGCCGTCAGCCTGTTGGCAGCGTTGCTGACCGTGGGTTCACTGTCGGATCACCTGGGGCGCAAGCCGGTGATTTTCGTCGCATTGCTGCTCAATATTGCGGCGATGCTGCTGTTTATCAACGCCGACAGCACCGCGCACCTGATTGCCGCCCGCGCGCTGCAAGGTTTCGCCACCGGCATGGCCACGGCGGTGCTGAGTGCGACCTTGCTCGACACCGACCGCCAGCGCGGCCCGATGCTCAATAGCCTGGCGCCGCTGTTGGGCATGGCCAGCGGCGGGCTGGGCAGTGGCCTACTGGTGGAGTTCGCGCCGCGTCCTACCCAATTGATTTACTTCACGCTGTTGGGGTTGATGGTGTTGCAGGCTGTGTATGTGTGGCGCCTGGCGGAAACCGTCAGTCGTATTCCGGGGGCCTTGAAGTCGCTGGCGCCGACCCTGCATGTGCCGCAGCAAGCGCGCCGGGCTTTATGGTTGGTGATGCCGCTGAATGTGGCGGTGTGGGCGCTGGGCGGGTTCTTCTCATCCCTGGCGCCGTCGCTGATCAAGGCTGCCACCGGTTCCACTTCGCACCTGATCGGTGGCGGCCTGGTGGCGGTCGTGACCTTGAGTGGCGCGGTGATGATCTACAGCGTGCGCGAGCGCCCGGCCGATAAAATCATGCGGCTGTCGGCAGGGCTGTTGGCCGTGGGCGTCGCGTTGCTGCTGGTGGCCGTCCACATGGGTATTTTGTGGCTGTTCTTTGTCGCCAGTGTGATTGCAGGTTTTGGTTTTGGCGGCGGCTTCATGGGCAGTGTGCGCAGCATTGTCGGACTGGCGTTGCCCCATGAGCGGGCCGGTTTGATGTCGGCGTTCTATGTCTTGAGCTACTTGGCGTTTTGCCTGCCAGCGCTGTTGGCGGGTTACTTGTGCCAGGTTTACGGCCTTATCGTCACGACTGAAGGCTATGGTGCGGCGCTGATATTGCTGGCCCTGAGTGCCTTGGTCGGTTTGATGCTGCAGAACTCGGTGCGGGCCAAGGCGGCAGTAGAGTGATGCTGTATATTGGTAAAGTAGATAACTTATAGAGATATTACCCGTTATATAGATATTCGTTCAGGTTCTATGATGGCTTCAACCTCATACGAGGAAGAGGATTGCCATCATGACCTGCACGACGACTCCCAGTTGCACGCCCCCAGGCTGCAAAACCCCAAGCTATAAGCCCTTGAGCCATCTGACCCGCCCACGGGAAGTGATTCGCCAGTTCACCCCCAACTGGTTCGCCGCGACCATGGGTACCGGCGTGCTGGCCCTGGCCTTGGCTCAACTGCCGTTCAACCTGCCAGGTTTGCACGCCATTGCCGAAGGGCTGTGGGTGTTCACCATTGGCCTGTTTGTGCTGTTCAGCCTGTTGTACGCGGCGCGTTGGGTGATGTTCTTCCACGAAGCGCGACGCATCTTCGGGCACTCCACGGTGTCGATGTTCTTCGGCACCATTCCCATGGGCCTGGCCACCATTCTCAATGGCCTGCTGCTGTTCGGCCTGCCGCGCTGGGGCAGTGAGGTGATCCCGCTGGCTGAAGCCTTATGGTGGCTGGACGTGGCGATGGCCCTGGCCTGTGGTGTGTTGATCCCGTTCATGATGTTCACCCGCCAGGAACACAGCATCGACCAGATGACCGCCGTCTGGCTGTTGCCGGTGGTTGCCGCCGAAGTCGCTGCCGCCAGCGGTGGCTTGCTGGCGCCGCACTTGGCCGACGCCCATGCGCAACTGGTGATGCTGGTGACCAGCTACGTGCTGTGGGCGTTTTCCCTGCCGGTGGCGTTCAGCATCCTGACCATCCTGATGTTGCGCATGGCCCTGCATAAACTGCCGCCTGCCAATATGGCCGCGTCGAGCTGGTTGGCCCTTGGCCCCATCGGCACTGGTGCGCTGGGCATGTTGCTGTTGGGCGGTGACGCCCCGGCGATTTTCGCCGCCAATGGCTTGCCGGGTGTGGGCGAAATGGCCAATGGCCTGGGCTTGGTAGCCGGCATCACGCTGTGGGGCTTCGGTTTGTGGTGGATGCTGATCGCGGTACTGATCACCCTGCGTTACCTGCGCGCCGGCATTCCGTTCAACCTCGGCTGGTGGGGGTTTACCTTCCCGCTGGGGGTTTACGCGTTAGCCACGCTGAAGCTGGCGAGTCTGCTGCACCTGAGCTTTTTCAGCATCTTTGGCAGCGTGCTGGTGCTGGCATTGGCGCTGATGTGGCTGATCGTGGCCAAGCGCACCGTGCAGGGCGCCTATAAAGGTGAGCTTTTTGTTTCGCCATGCATTGCAGGACTAGCGAATAAGTAAGCGCGATTAGGTAAAGTCGTGGCCTGAGAAACTACACGCCTTCAGGCCACGCAGGAACACGGACGATGAGCCACCCCTCACAATTCACCTTGCTGCGCACACGGCGCTTTCTGCCGTTTTTCATCACCCAGTTACTGGGCGCATTCAACGACAACATCTTCAAGCAATCGCTGATCCTGGCGATTCTCTACAAGCTCACCATCGAGGGCGACCGCTCCATCTGGGTCAACCTGTGCGCCTTGTTGTTTATCCTGCCGTTCTTCCTGTTCTCGGCGCTGGCCGGGCAGTTTGGCGAGAAATTCAACAAGGACGCGCTGATCCGCGCGATCAAGATCGGCGAGATCGTGATCATGGCCGTGGGCGCCACGGGCTTTCTGTTCAACCACCTGGAACTGATGCTGCTGGCGCTGTTTGCCATGGGTACGCATTCGGCGTTGTTCGGCCCGGTGAAGTACTCGATCATGCCCCAGGCGTTGCACGACGATGAGCTGGTGGGCGGCAACGGGCTGGTGGAAATGGGCACGTTTCTGGCCATTCTGGCCGGCACCATTGGCGCCGGGATCATCATGTCGTCGAGCAATTACGCGCCACTGGTGGCGGTGGCGATTGTCGGCGTGGCGGTGCTCGGCTACCTGGCCAGCCGCAGCATTCCGCGGGCGGCGGCGTCTACACCCGAGCTGCGCCTGAACTGGAATATCTTCAGCGAATCCTGGGCCACCTTGCGCCTGGGCCTGGGGCAGACGCCGGCAGTGTCGCGCTCGATTGTCGGCAACTCGTGGTTCTGGTTTGTCGGTGCGATCTACCTGACGCAAATCCCGGCCTACGCCAAGGAATGGTTGTACGGCGACGAAACTGTGGTGACGCTGATCCTTACGGTGTTTTCGGTGGGCATCGCCGTTGGCTCGATGCTCTGCGAAAAGCTCTCGGGCCGTAAGGTCGAGATCGGCCTGGTGCCGTTTGGCTCGTTTGGCCTGACGGTCTTCGGCCTGCTGCTGTGGTGGCACTCGGGCGGCTTTCCGCAATCGGCCCAGGAACATAGCTGGCTGGCGGTACTCAGCTACGGTCAGGCGTGGTGGGTGTTGTTCGATATCCTTGGCCTGGGTGTGTTCGGTGGTTTCTATATCGTGCCGCTCTACGCGCTGATCCAGTCGCGCACGGCCGAGAACGAGCGCGCGCGGGTCATTGCGGCCAACAATATTCTCAATGCGTTGTTCATGGTGGTTTCGGCCATCGTTTCGATCCTGCTGCTGAGCGTGGCCAAGCTGTCGATCCCCGAGTTGTTCCTGGTGGTGTCGCTGCTCAACATTGCGGTCAACACTTACATCTTCAAAATCGTCCCCGAGTTCACCATGCGCTTCATGATCTGGCTGCTCAGCCATTCCATGTACCGCGTGGAGCATCGCAACCTTGAGCTGATTCCGGATGAAGGCGCGGCGCTGCTGGTGTGCAACCACGTGTCGTTTGTCGATGCACTGTTGATTGGCGGCGCGGTACGTCGGCCGATTCGCTTTGTGATGTACTACAAGATCTACCGTTTGCCGGTGCTGAACTTTATCTTCCGCACGGCCGGGGCGATTCCGATTGCCGGGCGCCATGAAGATATCCAGATCTACGAAAAGGCCTTCATGCGAATTGCCCAGTACCTGAAGGAAGGGGAGTTGGTGTGCATCTTCCCGGAAGGCAAGCTGACCGCCGATGGCGAGATCAATGAGTTCCGTGGCGGGTTGACGCGGATTCTGGAGCAGACCCCGGTGCCGGTGATTCCGATGGCGTTGCAGGGGTTGTGGGGGAGCTTTTTCAGTCGCGATCCGAACAAGGGCATCTTTCATCGGATCTGGTCGCGGGTGGTGTTGGTGGCGGGTGAGCCGGTTGCGGTGGAGGCCGCGACGCCTGAGCAGTTGCAGGCGCGGGTAGGGGTGTTGCGCGGGAGTGTCAGGTAGTTATTTGCTGGCTGTAAGGGCCTCATCGCAGGCAAGCCAGCTCCCACATTTGAACGCTGAACACCGTCCAATGTGGGAGCTGGCTTGCCTGCGATAGCGGTAGTGGCTCAGGCGCTGATCTTGAGCCCAACCAGCCCGCAAATGATCAACGCCACACTCGCCAACCTGAACAGCGCCATGGACTCCCCAAACAGGATAATCCCGGCGATCACCGTGCCTACTGCACCCACACCGGTCCAGATGGCATAGGCGGTGCCCAGCGGCAGCTCCTTCATGGCCAGGCCCAGCAGGCCGAGGCTGATGGCCATGGCGGCGATCGTCAGTGCTGTCGGCAGCGGCTTGCTGAAACCGTCGGTGTACTTCAGGCCGACCGCCCAGCCGACCTCAAACAGCCCGGCAAAAAACAGAATGATCCAGGACATGTTGATCTCCCCTCTATAGCTGGGGTCGTCCCCGGATTAAGCGCTTGAGAGCGTCGCGAGGTCGTCCCCGCGAAGCCCGGTAGCTTGCCGAAAATTGATCAG
Source organism: Pseudomonas sp. PA-6-3C (assembly GCF_021605825.1). Classification (NCBI taxonomy): domain Bacteria; kingdom Pseudomonadati; phylum Pseudomonadota; class Gammaproteobacteria; order Pseudomonadales; family Pseudomonadaceae; genus Pseudomonas; species Pseudomonas sp. PA-6-3C. Next base: position 61,947 of record NZ_WKDV01000027.1, on the reverse strand, counting down.
GTGATCAAGTTTACGGCGCGCTCTCCAGGGCGCGGCGGTCCTCTTTTTCGCTCATTCTGCGAAAGTAAGTCGACAGCAATGCCCCGGAAATATTGTGCCACACGCTGAACAGCGCGCTCGGCACCGCCGCCAAGGGCGAAAAGTGCGCACTGGCCAGCGCGGCGCCCAGCCCGGAGTTCTGCATGCCCACTTCCAGCGCCAGGGATTTACGCTGCGCCAACGGCAGTTTGAACAGGCGGCCGGTGAAGTAACCGAGCAGATAACCGAAGCTGTTGTGCAGCATCACCACGGCCATGATCAACAGGCCGGACTCGGCGATCTTCGCCTGGCTCGCTGCAACGACTGCAGCGACGATGATTACGATGCTTACCACTGAGACCAGCGGCAATACCTCCACGGCATGGCGCACCCGGTCGCCCAATACGCGTTGCGCCACCACGCCAAGCACGATCGGCAGCAACACCACTTGCAGGATCGACCAGAACAACTCCATGAACGACACCGGCAGCCAGGCCGAGGCCAGCAGCCAGATCAACGCGGGCGTCAGCAGCGGGGCGAGGAGGGTGGTGACGGCGGCGATGGCTACCGACAGCGCGAGGTCGCCCCGGGCCAGCCAGGTCATGACGTTGGACGACGTGCCGCTAGGGCAGCACCCGACCAGGATCACGCCGACGGCGATTTCCGGCGGCAAGTGGAACGCCTGGCACAGCAGCCAGGCCACGCCCGGCATGATCACAAAATGCGCAACCACGCCGAGGGCCACGCGCCAGGGATGGCGGGCGACTTCGGCGAAGTCTTCCAGTTTCAAGGTCAGCCCCATGCCGAACATCACCAGGCCCAGCAGCGGCACGATGGCGCCTTTGAGGCCAATGAACCAGCCGGGCTCAAGGAAGGCGAGCACCGCGAAAATCAACACCCAGTAGGCGAAGGTATTGCCAACGAAGCGGCTCAAGGCGGCGAGTGCGCGCATGGGGAAGTCCTTGTTATTAGAGTTCGAGGGTGTAACTGCAATCAAATGTGGGGCTTGTGTGGGAGATGTTTGTGTGAGGACTGGCTTGTGTGGGAGCCGGGCTTGCCCGCGATGCAGGCACCTCGGTCTTCAGCTGGATCGAGTTGATGCTATCGCAGGCAAGCCAGCTCCCACACAAGCCAGCTCCCACATTTTGATCTTCACATGGCTTAGATGCCCTGCGGGGTTTCTTCGCCGCCCAGTGCCTCAACCAACGCCGGCAGGAACTCACCAAACGTCAGCATCATCAGGGTAAAGCTGGCATCCAGCTGGCCCAATGCCTCGTCGCCGCCGTCCTGTTCAGCCTGGTCTTGCAGCAGGTCTTCGAACTTCAGGCGCTTGACGGTCATTTTGTCGTCGAGCATGAAGGACAACTTGTCCTGCCAGGCCAGGGACAATTGCGTCACGACTTTGCCGGTAGTCAGGTGCAGTTGGATCTCTTCGCCGGTCAGGTCCTGGCGCTTGCAGCGCACGATGCCGCCGTCTTCGTGGGTGTCGCGCAGTTCGCATTCGTCGAGGACGAAGAAGTCATCGGCCGGCTTCTGCGTGGTGACCCAGTCGGTCATGATCGCCGTTGGTGCGGTTTTAACCGTCAGCGGGCGTACCGGCAGGGTGCCGATTACTTCGCGCAGGGTCGACAGCAGGTCTTCGGCGCGTTTCGGGCTCGCCGAGTTGACCAGGATCAGGCCCTGTTTCGGCGCAATGGCGGCGAAAGTCGACGAGCGACGGATAAAGGCGCGCGGCAGGAAGGCCTGGATGATTTCATCCTTGATCTGGTCGCGTTCCTTCTTATAGACCTTGCGCATTTGCTCGGCCTCGATCTCTTCGACTTTCTCTTTAAGCGCGTCACGCACCACGCTACCCGGCAGGATGCGTTCTTCCTTGCGTGCAGCGATCAGCAGGAAGTCACCGCTGACATGCACCAGGGGAGCGTCTTCACCTTTACCAAAAGGTGCGACGAAACCGTAAGTGGTCAACTCCTGGCTTGCACACGGGCGCGCCAGTTTGGTGGCCATGGCCGCTTCCAACGCCTCGGCATCAACAGGCAGATCTTGGGTCAGGCGATAGATAAGCAGGTTCTTGAACCACATGGGGTGAGTCTCTCCTTTATACAAAGGGGGGCATTATTCTCTTGATCCGGGCTGAGGCCAACCCTGCCTAAGCCATTGGAAGGGCTGAAAAAAAAGATTTAAGAAAGTGCTTGCCAGACTTAAGGTCGCTCCGTAGAATGCGCGCCACACCGAAGCGAAGGGTGATTAGCTCAGCTGGGAGAGCGTCTGCCTTACAAGCAGAATGTCGGCGGTTCGATCCCGTCATCACCCACCATTCGTTTCAAGTGTTACGCGCAGCGGTAGTTCAGTCGGTTAGAATACCGGCCTGTCACGCCGGGGGTCGCGGGTTCGAGTCCCGTCCGCTGCGCCATATTCGGTAACCTGGAACACTGAACGCCAGGTCACCACAGAAAGCCCGCTCATTGAGCGGGCTTTTTTCTGTCCGGGGTTTGTAAAACCAAAAAAACGCCGCCGATCATTTCCGATGATTGGCGGCGTTTTTTTATGGGCTGATCAGAAATCCCAACGCGTTGTCACCATCACGTTGCGCGGCTCAGGTGTCATTGATAATGGTTTTTAACAGTGCCGCCAAGCAAAGTATAAACGCAATAGACTCACATTTGGGGCTTGAGGCCCCGTTTTCCGGGGCGCGGAGGACACCAGAGAAATTATTTTAAATAAATTGCATTTAAATCAAGACATTGCAGATTTTTGGTGTATTATGCCGCCCACACCGAAGCGAAGGGTGATTAGCTCAGCTGGGAGAGCGTCTGCCTTACAAGCAGAATGTCGGCGGTTCGATCCCGTCATCACCCACCATTCGTTTCAAGTGTTACGCGCAGCGGTAGTTCAGTCGGTTAGAATACCGGCCTGTCACGCCGGGGGTCGCGGGTTCGAGTCCCGTCCGCTGCGCCATATTCGGTAACCTGGAACACTGAACGCCAGGTCACCACAAGAAGCCCGCTCATTGAGCGGGCTTTTTTTTGCCTGCGATTCAGCTTTGCGCTTCGGCGGCGAGCGCCACAGGCGCGGGTGCAATCTCACGTCGGCTCAGAAACACAAACACCACCACCGCCGTAAACAGGGTGAGCCCGGCCAGCCATTGCAGCAACGTATTGAAGCCCGCGAGGTAGGCCGTGCGCAGCAATTCCAGCGGGAGGTTTGCACGGGTGTCGCCCATGACCAACTGCTGGGCAACCCCAGCAATGTCCTGCGAACTGTCTGCGGGCAGATGATGGGCAACCAGCGCACTCAACACCGCCACGGTGATGGCCAGCGCCACACCTTCACTGGCAACCCGGGTCGTATTGAAAATGCCTGCGGCCATGCCCGCACGCTCTGTGGGCACCACGCTGATCGCCAGGCCATCCATCAAACCCCACGGCAAGCCCGTCCCCATCCCGATCACCAACATTGCCACGACAGTCAGCAATGGCTGGCCGAGCGGGACCAGGCTCAGCCCATACAACCCCGACGCCGCGATCAACAGGCCAAGGGCACACAACAGCCCCGCCGACAACCAGCGTGTCAGCGTTGCGGCCAGTAACGGCACCACCAGCATCGGCGCAGACAGCGCCAGCATCATCAAGCCCGCCTCTGACGCGCTGGCGCCTTCGACCCCAATAAACCGCAGCGGCAGCAACACCACCAGCACGATGTAGCAGTAGCAGGTGCCAATCGGCAACAATTGCACGCCGATAAAACGCGCAAAGCGAAACAGGCGCAGATCCAGCATCGGTTGGCTCGCACGCTGTTCAACCAGGATAAACACCAGCAAGAAAGCCGCAGCCGCCGCAAGCAGGCAACCGGTCGTCACCGAAGCCCAACCCAACTGCGGCGCGAGAATGATCGCCGTGGTCAAGCTCACCAGCATTGCCGAAAACGTCAGTACGCCAGGCAGGTCCAACTGCAGCGCTTGCGGGTCGCGGCTCTCTCGCATTGTGGGTGCGGCGCACAGCAACGACAGGCCCGCCAGCAATGCGGTGGTGAAGAAAATCGCACGCCAGCCCCACAGTTCAATCAGCCACCCAGACAGCAGCGGCCCGAAAGCCAGGCCCGCGCCAAAGGTGGTGCCCAGCAAGCTGAAGGCGCGTGTCCTGGCATGGCCGTCGAACTCCTGCGCCAACGCTGCGCAGCCGCTGGCCAATGCGGTAGCTGCCGCAACACCCTGTACACCGCGCAGTACATCCAGCCAGAGCATGCCCGGCGCCACGGTCAGCAGCAGCGAGACACCTGTAAACAGCGCCATGCCCCACAGGAACAAACGCTTGCGACCATACCGATCGGCAAGGGTGCCGGCGGCCATCAGCAGGCTGCCGAAACTAAGCATGAACGCGTTGGTGATCCACGCCAACTGTGTGGGGTGCGCAGCAAATGCGTGGCCGATAAAGGGCGTCGCTACGGCGCCACCGGTAAAGCTCATGGGTAACACCAGAGCCGCCAGGCAGATCGCGGCAAGAATGGCATAGCGGCCATGGGCGGAGTCGGTTGTGTTCATCGGGAGATTCCTGTGGGCCTGTAAAGATAAAGACTCTAGTCAGGATGTAATGGCGGATAAATGGGCCTACATTCCACACATAACGGACAAATTGGATGCATTGGTATGAGCGACAATCTCAGCGGTGTGATCGCCTTTGTGAAAACCGCTGAAGCGCTCAGCTTCACGGGTGCGGCGCGGGCGATGGGCATTTCCGCCTCGGCGGTGGGCAAAAATGTGGTCAAGCTGGAAGCGTCGTTGAATGTGCGGTTGTTGCACCGCAGCACGCGCAAAGTCAGCCTGACTGCTGAAGGCCAGTTGTTCTACGAGCGCTGTCGGAAAATTCTCGATGACCTGCAGGACGCCCGCGCCATGCTCTCCCATGCCATGCAGGCCCCCCGCGGCAAGTTGCGGGTCAGCCTGCCCACCATCGGTTACAGGTTTCTATTTGCGCATATGTTCGCCTTCAGGCGGGCCTACCCGGAAATTGAGATGGAGCTGGATTTCAACGACCACCTGGTGGATGTGATCGAGGAAGGCTTCGACGTGGTGATCCGCAGCGGCGGTCTGGCCGATTCGACCTTGATGGCGCGCCGACTCGGGCCATTTCGCTTTGTGTTGTGTGCATCGCCTGAGTACCTGCGTGCGAACGGTCGGCCAGCAACCCTCAGTGACCTTGAGCGCCACCAATGCCTGCGTTATCGCTTCGCCACCACCGGCAAAATCATGGAGTGGACCTTATCCGCCAACCCGGCGATCACCCAATTACGGCTGCCCACGGCGCTGACGTTGAACAATATGGAAGCGATGCTTCGGGCCGCAATCGATGGCCATGGCATCGCTTACGTGCCGGACTTTCTGGCCCGTGAGGCGCTGGCCCAGGCACAGTTGGAAACCGTGTTGGACGGGCACTCTGATGACCAAGGCCAATTCTGGGCGCTGTGGCCTTCCAGCCGGCACCTGTCGCCAAAGATCCGGGTGTTTGTGGACTTTGTTGCTGAACGCCTGTTCACAGCCCCATCAACCGATACCCCACCTGCAACTCGGTAATAAAATGCTGTGGCTGCGCCGGATCCGCCTCCAGCTTTTGCCGCAAGTGCGCCATGTGTACACGCAGATAGTGCGGGCGGTCGACGTAGTCCAGCCCCCACACTTCGAGCAATAACTGCCGATGTGTCAGCACCCGGCTCTGGCCGCGAATCATTGCGCAGAGCAGGCGGTACTCGATGGGTGTGAGGTGCACCGGCTGGCTCTGGCGCCACACTTCGTGGGTCGACAGGTCGACTTCAATTTCGCCAAACGCCACCTTGCTGGTCGCCGCCACAGCGCCGGTCTGCCCGTGCCGGCGCAGTTGTGCGCGGATGCGAGCGAGCAATTCGGGCACGCCGAACGGCTTGGTCAGGTAATCATCGGCCCCTGCGTCCAAAGCGGCGACTTTCTCTTCTTCGCGATCACGCGCCGACAACACCAGAATCGGCACCGCCAGCCAACCACGCAACTCACTGATCAGTTGCTTGCCATCGCCATCGGGCAAGCCGAGGTCGACGATCACCAGGTCCGGTTGACGGCTGGCGGCATGAATCAGCGCACGTTTGACGCTGTCGGCTTCGAACACCTGAAAGCCTTCATCTTGCAGGGCGATCCCGACAAAGCGGCGGATATTGGCTTCGTCTTCAACAATCAAAATGCGTGCAGTGCTCATAGGTTTTCCATGGCCGGCGGGGTGCCGGCCGGTAAGGTGATGATGAAGTGCATGCCGCACGTCTCAAACGGGTGGGTGTGGATATGCCCGCCATGGGCTTCAACGATGCGTTTGGCCAGCGCCAGGCCCAGGCCGATGCCCGTGACGGAAGATTCCTGCTGGCCACGTGCGAAAGGTTCGAACAGGTTGGCGGGAGCCTTGCCCGGGCCGTTGTCGCTGACTTCCAGCACGATGCTGTCCGAAACTTTGCTGCCAGTGACGGTAATGAGGGTGCCCGCCGGCGTGTACTTGGCGGCGTTATCCAGCAGGTTGACCAGCACCCGCTCGATCAGCAGGGCGTCGATATCCACCAGCGGCAACTGTGAATCCAACAGGGTTTGCACGCGGTGGTGTGCCAACGGCTCACGCAACTGGCGCAGGGCGCTGCCGACGATTTCTTCCAGCGAATGCCACTGCCGGTTCAGGCGCACGCCGCGCTCTTGCATGCGCGCCATGTCCAGCAGGTTTTCGATCAGTCGCTGCATCGATGTAGCTTGTTCATGGATGCCGTGCAGCAATTCGGTCAGCGGACCTGGCGGGGCATGGGGCAGGGCGGTGTCGGCGGCGCCGATCAGGGTGGTCAGGGGCGTGCGCAAGTCGTGGGAAATAGCGGCGAGCAGGGTGTTGCGCATCTTCTCGCCTTCCATCTGCACCAGCGTGCTTTGCGCCACTTCGACGAAATGCACGCGCTCCAGCGCAATCGCCAATTGGCTCATGCAGGCTTCCAGCAGACGGCGCTCCTGCGGGTCGTTCAGGCGCTCGCTCTGGGCCAGTTCCAGTACCAGCACGCCGCGCACGCGCATCGGCGCTTTGAGCGGTAAGTAACAACCTTTGGCTGCTGACAAGGTGTCGGTGCCATGGCCTGCGGCTTGGCCATGGTCGTAAGTCCATTGGGCGATGCTTTCGTCAATCGGCAAGCCGCTGGCACTCACGCTGTGCACGCCATCGGCGGCGTCCGGCAGCGCCAGGCCGACGCGTGCTTCGAACACGCCACTGAAGGTGCGCAGCGCGACTTCGCTGATGTGCTCTACGGTCAGTGCCGCCGACAAGTCGCGAGCCAGCCGCGCCAAAGAGGTAGCGCGCCGTTCGCGCGCGGCCGCCGTGCGTGCTTCATGGCGCAGGCGGGCGGTGAGTTGCCCGGTGATCAAGGCAATGCCGAGCATCAGCGCAAAGGTGAAGAAATACTGAGTGTCGTTGACGGTGAACGAGTAGCGCGGCTGTACGAAAAAGAAGTCGAAACACAGCACCGCCAGCATCGCCGCCCACACACCGGGGCCGCGCCCATAACGCAAGGCCACCAGCACCACGGTGAGCAAAAACAGCATGACCACGTTGGCCAGGTCGAACACTTGCAGCAGCAATGCAGCGACGGCGCTGGCGCTGAAGCAGGCGAGTGTGGCCCACAGGTAGGCCAAGGCGCGGCCGGGGGGCAGCGAGGGTTTTTCGAGGGTAGGCGCAGGCCCGGGCAAGACGCTGTGAGCGATCACGATCTGATCGATCTGCGGGTGATGTCGGCTGATCCGGTCGCTGACCGACTGATGCCAGAAGCGCCACGCCTGGCGCGGATGATGGCCGAGCACCAGGCGATTGGCGTTGTGTTCGCGGGCGCAGGCGGCTAGGGCTTCAGCCACGTCCATGCCCGGCAGCGTCGCGGTATCAGCGCCGAATTCGCTGGCCAGGCTCAGGGTTTTCATCGCCGTGAGGTAACGCTTGGCGCCGCTGCCTTGGGCCGTTGCGACATGCACGACGATCCAGTCAGCTTCGAGCTTTTGCGCCAATCGTGCAGCTTCGCGCACCAGGCGTTCATCACCGGCGTCGCCCGCCACACCCACCAGCAAGCGTTCGCGGGCTGGCCACAAGGCTTTGATCGACTGTTCGCGACGGTACACGCGCATTTGCGCGTCGACCCGATCCGCCGTGCGCCGCAGCGCCAGCTCGCGCAGGGCCAACAGGTTGCCCTTGCGGAAAAAATGCTGTGCGGCGCGTTCTGCTTGCGGGCCGAGATAGACCTTGCCGTCCTTCAAACGTTGCAGCAAATCGTCGGGCGGCAGGTCGATCACCACCACGTCATGGGCGTTATCAAACACGTGGTCCGGTACGGTTTCGCGCACGCGAATGCCGATGATGCCGCTGACCAGATCATTCAGGCTTTCCAGGTGCTGGACGTTGAGCGTGGTCCACACGTCGATGCCGGCGCTGAGCAGTTCTTCAACGTCTTGCCAGCGTTTGGGATGCCGCGAGCCAGGCGCGTTGCTGTGGGCCAACTCGTCCACCAGCAATACGGCGGGCTGCCTGCGCAACGCGGCGTCTAGGTCGAATTCGCTGAGCGAAAAATCGTGGTGCAGCAAGGCAGCGCGGGGCAGTTGCTCCAGGCCGTCGAGCCGCTCGGCAGTCTCCGTGCGGCCGTGGGTTTCTACTACGCCGGCAAGCACATCACGGCCCAGGGCGACTTCGCGTTGCGCCGCCGCGAGCATGGCGCAGGTCTTGCCCACCCCGGCATTTGAGCCGAAGTAAATACGCAATTTGCCGCGCAAGGCGGCCTGTTCTTCGAGCTGTACCCGCGCGAGCAAGGCGTCGGGGTCGGGGCGTTCGTGGTTGAGTGCGGGCATGTTCTTCCTGTTGAATACAACACGATTAACTGTGGGAGCTGGCTTGTTGTGGCGAGCAAGCTTGCTTGCGCTGTGGTGCGAAGCACCCCCAAAAAGCCAGCTCCCACATTGGGTTTGTGGTGTTACACCAAGCCCAATCCACTCAGCAGCATGTCGATCACCTTGATCCCCGCAAACGGCACCAGCACGCCGCCCAGGCCGTATATCAACAGGTTGCGGTTAAGCAACGCCGCCGCGCCGATGGCCCGGTACTTCACACCGCGCAAGGCCAGCGGAATCAACGCGACAATGATCAGCGCGTTAAAAATCACCGCGCTCAAAATTGCCGAATTGGGGCTGCTCAGGTGCATCACGTTCAAGGCGCCCAGCTGTGGGTAGGTGGCGACAAACGCCGCCGGGATGATTGCGAAGTACTTGGCTACATCATTGGCCACGCTGAACGTGGTGAGCGCGCCACGGGTCATGAGCATCTGTTTGCCGACCTCGACCACTTCGATCAGCTTGGTCGGGTTGCTGTCGAGGTCGACCATGTTGCCGGCCTCTTTGGCCGCCTGGGTGCCGCTGTTCATCGCCACGGCCACGTCGGCCTGGGCCAGCGCAGGTGCGTCGTTGGTGCCGTCGCCGGTCATGGCTACCAGCTTGCCCTGGGCCTGGTAGTCGCGGATCAGTTGCAGCTTGTCTTCCGGGCGGGCTTCGGCGAGGAAGTCATCGACACCGGCTTCCACCGCAATCGCAGCGGCGGTCAGGCGGTTGTCGCCGGTGATCATCACGGTCTTGATGCCCATGCGCCGCAACTCGGCGAAGCGTTCCTTGATGCCGCCTTTCACCACGTCTTTCAGCTCGACCACGCCCAAGGCCTTGGCACCGTCGCTGACCACCAGCGGTGTGCTGCCGCGCCGCGAGACTTCATCGACCTTGGCCTGCAATGCCGCCGGGAAACTCCCGCCCAGGGTTTCGATATGGCTGCGAATCGCATCCGCCGCGCCTTTGCGAATCGCCCGGCCGTCGGCCAGGTCGACGCCGCTCATGCGGGTTTGCGCGGTGAAGTGCACAAAGCGTGCGCCCAGGGCGTTGATGTCCCGCGCACGGATGTCGAATTTTTGCTTGGCCAGTACCACAATGCTGCGGCCTTCCGGGGTTTCGTCTGCCAGTGAGGCGAGTTGCGCGGCGTCAGCCAGTTCGGCTTCCTTCACGCCGGGTGCCGGCAAAAAGCTGCTTGCCTGGCGATTGCCCAAGGTGATGGTGCCGGTCTTGTCCAGCAGCAACACGTCGACATCACCCGCCGCCTCGACGGCACGGCCGGAGGTGGCAATCACATTGGCCGACATCATGCGGCTCATGCCCGCCACGCCGATGGCCGAGAGCAGGCCGCCGATGGTGGTGGGGATCAGGCACACCAGCAACGCCACCAACACCGTGGCGCTGATCACGCTGCCATTGCCGCTCATGGCCACGGCGAAGATCGAGTAGGGGCTCAGCGTGGCGATCACCAGCAGGAACAACACGGTCAGGCCCACCAGCAGAATCGTCAGCGCGACTTCATTCGGCGTCTTCTGGCGCTTGGCCGATTCGACCATCGAGATCATGCGGTCCAGGAACGATTCGCCGGGGTTGACGCTGATGCGCACCACCAGCCAGTCCGACAGCACCCGCGTGCCGCCGGTGACCGACGAAAAGTCGCCACCGGCCTCGCGGATCACCGGCGCCGATTCGCCGGTAATTGCGCTTTCATCCACCGACGCCACGCCTTCAATCACCACGCCGTCGAGCGGCACCAGATCACCGGCTTCGATCAACACTACGTTGTCCTTGCGCAGCAGGCTCGCCTCCAACGGCAGCCACGCTGCGCCGTGGCGCGGTTGCTGCAGCAATTTGGCCAGGGTCTGGCGTTTCATGCCACGCAGGCTCGCGGCCTGGGCACGGCTGCGCCCTTCGGCCAGGGCTTCGGCGAAGTTGGCGAACAGCACGGTAAACCACAGCCACAAGGTGATGCTGAGGATAAAACCGCTGGGCGCTTCACCCTTGCCGCCCAGGGACTGGAACCACAGCAAGGTGGTGAGAATGCTGCCCAGGTACACCACGAACATCACCGGGTTTTTCCACTGGGCCTGGGGCAGCAATTTCTTCAGTGCATCGACGCCGGCAGTCAGCACGATGCGCCGGTCAAACAGAGGTAAACGAGCATTTTTCATGAAGGAATCTCTTACTCACTGAGCGCAATAGAGGGCTGACGCGCATCCAGCGCCACGTTGAGTTGCAGCACATTCACCCGGGGCTCGCCGAGCAGGCCGAAGGTGCGTGCGGCGGTGTGGTCGTTGAGCAGTTGCAGCAGTTCGGGTTCGGCGATGTGCCGCAAGCGCGCCACCCGTGCCAACTGCAGCCGGGCGTTGGCCACCGAGATATGCGGGTCGAGGCCAGAGGCTGAGGCGGTGACTGCGTCCACCGGCACCGGGGCGTCAGCGGCCAGGCCGTTATCCTGGCGATAGGCTTTGGCGCGGGCAGCCACCTGGTCGAGCAGTTTTTGGCTGGTGGGGCCGAGGTTGCTGGCGCCGCTTGCGCCTGCGTTGTAGGGCTGCGGCACGCTTTTGCTCGGGTCTTGCGGATCAGCGCCGAGGGTCATGCTGGGGCGGCCCTGGAAGTACTCCGGCTTGGTGAAATTCTGGCCGATCAGCACCGAGCCGATCACCCGCCCATCGCGTTCAATCAGCGAACCTTGAGCCTGAAACGGGAACAGCAATTGCGCCGCCACGGTGGTGAGCGCCGGGTAAGCCAGCCCGGTCAGCAGCATGAAAAACACCGCCGACACCAGCACCGGGCGCAGCAGCCCTTTGAAGATCGATTGAGTGGTCATCAACATGTCCTTAGTTGTAGGTCTGGCCGGACAGCAACTGCAGTTGCTCCACCAGCGGGCCAAGCGCGAGCGCGGGCAAGAAGGTCAGGCCACCGACCACCAGCACCACGAACACCACCAGCAACATGAACAGCGGGGTCGCGGTAGGAATGGTGCCTGCGCCGGCCGGCACGGTTTTTTTCATCGCCAGGGAACCGGCCACGGCGAGCATCGGCAGCATCGTGAAGAAGCGCCCGATCAGCATCGCAAGGCCAATGGTGGTGTTAAAAAACGGTGTATTGGCATTCAGCCCGGCGAACGCCGAACCGTTGTTGGCGGTGCCGGAGGTGTAGGCGTACAGCACCTCGCTGAAACCGTGCGGGCCAAGGTTGTTGAGACTGGCCAGGGTGTCTGGCCACAGGGCGGCGAGGGCGGTGAAACTCAGGATACTGACCGGGTGCGCGAGCACCGAGAGCATCACCAGTTTCATCTCGCGGGCCTCGATTTTCTTGCCAAGAAATTCCGGGCTGCGGCCGATCATCATGCCCACCAGAAACACCGTGAGCAGCGCGTACTGGATCAGGTTGATAAAGCCCACGCCGTCACCGCCGAACACGCAGTTGAGCATCATCTGCGCCAGGGGCACGAAGCCGCCCATGGGCGTCAGCGAGTCGTGCATGGTATTGACCGAGCCGGTGGTGGCTGCCGTGGTGGTGGCGATAAACAAGCTGCTGTCGGCAATGCCGAAACGCAGTTCCTTGCCTTCCATGTTGCCGCCGCTTTGCTCGATCGACAGCACCTGGTTGGCGCCGGCCTGGGTCAGCAACGGGTTGCCGGTTTGCTCGGCGCCATACACAAGCGCAAGAAAGCCGATAAACATCACCAGGAAGGTGCCGAAAAACACCCAGCCCTGACGACGTTGCAACAGCATGCTGCCAAAGGTGTAGGTCAGCGCCGAGGGGATCAACAGCATGCTGAGGATGTGCAGGATGTTGGTCAGCGGCGTCGGGTTTTCGAACGGGTGCGCGGCGTTCATGCTGAAGAAACCGCCGCCGTTGGTGCCGATGTGCTTGATCGATTCAAAGCTGGCAACCGCGCCGACGATCAGCTGTTGTTGCGCGCCTTCCAATGTTGTCGCCAGGGCTTGGGAGGCTAAGGTTTGCGGCATGCCCTGCCACACATACACCAGCGCCATGCCCACGCACAGCGGCAGCATCACGCGGTAGAGCGTGCGGGTGAAGTCGACCCAGAAGTTGCCGATATCGGCCGCGCTTGAGCGGCTCAAGCCACGTATAAAACCGGCGGCCGCCACCACGCCGGAGGTGGCACCGACAAACATCAAAAAGGTAATGACCGCCATCTGGCTGAAGTTCGACAGGCTGGTTTCGCCCGAATACGCCTGCCAGTTGGTGTTGGTGATAAAGGACACGGCGGTGTTGAACGCCAGGTCCGGGGTTTGCGCAGCCAACCCCAGGGGGTTGATCGGCGTTACCGCCTGCAGGCGCAGGATGCTGTAGCCCAGCAGCATCATCGCCGCGTTCGACAGCAACAGCGCTGAACCGTAGCGGCCCCAACTCATGGTTTCCAATGGGTTGATGCCCAGCAGGCGGTAGGTAAAACGTTCCGGCAAGGCGTGGCGGTTCCCGGTGAATACTCGGGTCAGCCACTTGCCCATGAGCACGGCAAGCGCGGTCATCAACCCCAGGACCAGCGAAAATTCCAGCAAAGTGCTTAGCATGTCGTGGCTCCGTTCAAAGCTTGCCCATGGCGACAATGGCCATGGCAGTCGCAACAAAAAACACCAGGGAGAGGCCCATAAACATCACGTCGTACATGGCGGGCTCCCTAGAACTTTTCGGCGCGAATGAGGGCATAGCCCAAGTAAGCGAACAGCCCCACGGCGCAAACGCCGCTGGCCACATAAATGAACGTTAGTGTCAGCACGGTGTAACTCCCCTTGTTGAGTAAGCCGGGGAGGTTAGGCGCTCTTGTATCAAGCTCGGGCACTGATTACGGCGGGCGGTATTAAGACGGTATATAGAAGGTTTAAAACAGGGCACACGAAAACAAGGGATAGCCCGCGGGTGGCTGATCCCTTGAAAGTCTGGGGTTCTGCTGATTTCGTTGACCAGCTTATTTGGCTTTCTTTTTCTTCTCGCTGCGGGTGGCGAGGTGTTCGAAGCAAAACGCGGCGGTGCCGAAGAGCGCAATCATTGACAGGACGACCATGCCTAAAGTTGAACTTTCCACGATGACTTCCTACGGGTTTTGGAGGTAGGAAGTGACGGTAAAGTTTAGGGCTTAGTTGTTCAATAGAGGCGACGTAATCGTTATGGGGAACTTCGGATTTATACGGATTCTTTACAGTGATTGGCTTTTCTGTTCGATCGTTCCCACGCTTTGCGTGGGAATGCATCCTGTGACGCTCCGCGTCACGCCCCTTAACTGCGGACGCAGAGCGTCCAAGACGGCATTCCCACGCGGAGCGTGGGAACGATCATAACCTCACAAATTCCGACTATGCCGATAGTCGCTCACCGCCTCATACACCGCCTTGCGCAACCGGTTGATCCCACCAATCGGCCGATGCGCCTCCAGCCCGAACCACGGGTTGAACGACTGGTTATCACAGGCAAGATTCAACGCGGGCGTATCAAAGTCCTGCGCAGGAATCCGCACCTTGGCCACTGTCTCATAGGGCGCATCACTTTCCTTCCATTCGATGCTGGTGTCTTCGATCGGCATGAATTTCTGCGGATTTTGCCGCTGAATCTGCAACACAAAACACGCCGGTACACGGTCGGTGGACAGTTGCTGGTTCAGTGCGCTGCGCAGAAAGTTCGGCAGGTCCTGATTCTGCTTGGGCAACACATATTCCGGGCAACTCTGCGGGTCGGGTGTTACACGAAACTTGGCATTTGCCGCGCCAAATTTGTAGGGGGAAACCGAAAAGTACGTCGTCTGCGTCGGGCTCGCCGGAGCGGGCGCCAGGGTGGCCAGGGCGATAAACAGGTGGCGCACTTGCCAACTGCGCGGGTCGGCTTTAGGGAAGAACGCCAACACCTTTTTGCCGTCAGCCTGGGCACCGATGTTCTGCGCGTATTCGGCCACATCGCTGACAAAAAAGTTCGGGTGGCTGAACATCACAAAGTCTTGTTCGGTGCGCGTCTGTTGGTCGGCCATCAATTGTTTGCCTGGCACATCCAGCAGCTTGATCGCCATGCCCCGCGCATCGCGGATACTGTCGAACTGCGGGTAGGCGTTGCCGTTGGACAGGCGCATCTGCGCCTGCCAGGTCTTGCCAGGTTCAGCGAATACGCCTTGGCGCAGCGCCGGGTCGAGGTCCGTCAGCACGCTGACTTCGGCCTTCACGCAGCCGTGGGCCTTGGCATGCGCGTCACGCAGGTAGCGCGTGCCTTCGCGATGCTGATCGACGATGCGCACTGCCGTCTGGATGATGCCTTGGGTCATGGCTGTTTCGCCGGGCGGGATCTGTTCATCCGGCGACACCGGGCCGCTGTGTTGCCAGGCGAACCAGGCCGTGGCGAACAGCCAGCCCAGCAGCCCCAAACCCACCAGCCACAGCAGGGTTTTACCGAGAAAGGCGCCCAGGCGTAGCCAGAGGCGTGCGAGCAGCGAACGTTGGTTGTATTGAGATCGGATAATCATGGCAGTGGTTGCTCCAGCGGGCCGCCCAGCACTTTGAGGTATTCCAGCAGCGCCCAGCGTTCCTGCGGCAGCAAGCCACGGCCGATCACGCCATTGCCACGTTTGCCATCACGGAATTCGTGACCGCTGTTGTGGTTGCCGGTGATTTTGGTATCGAACAAAAAGGCGTTTTTGAACGCACCCGTTTCAAAGCCCAGGTGACGCGGGTCGTAATTGAACGTGCCTTTGTAGAAGGTGGTGCTGCGCTCGTCCTGGGGCGAGAGCAATTGATAGATCGTCGGTACCGAGCCGTTGTGCAGGAATGGTGGTGTGGCCCATACGCCGGCCAGCGGTCGGGCCTTGTAGGCGCGCAATTCACGCACACCGATGGGCAGGCCAAAACCATCCAGGCCTGGGCGTTCGGCCGGGGTTACACCGGCGGCGCGGTAGGCGTGTGCTTCGACGAAGGCAGTGACGTAGGCCAGGCCTTGGGCCACCGACAGGTTGTGCAGGTCCAGCGGTGCGGTGGGCGTGGGGTGCAGCTCGACATTGAGCCTGGCCAGTTCCGCCGGGTCCCACTGCAGGGCGCTGAGGTCATAGCGCTGGTCGGCGATGTTATTGGCCGTGCCTGGGTCGGTACCGATGTAGTCCACGGGCAACATCTTCAGTTGCTGCACCGGGCGGCCGTTTTCCTGCGTGACTGCAGGCACATGGCAACCGGCGCAGTTCTCGGCGAACAGCGCGCGGCCTTCGGCGGCGAGGGGCTTGTCGATGGCGCCGAACAGGTCTTGCGGCCAGGTCGGCGGCTTGAGGCGTTGCAGGGTTTCTTCGATCCGGTTGAGGTCGCGCACGCGCACGCTGGAAGGGTAACGGGCATCGCCCTGGAGGGGTTGGCCGGCCGCGTCGAAAAAGGCCAGGGTCGCACCCACGCCCAAGGCCTCGCCGATGTTACGTGCCATGGGCTGCTGGGCCGAACCGTTCCATTGCACCCAGTCGAAGGTCCAGATATCCCACAGGTGCGGGTAGTCCACCGGCGCATTGGCGACCCGGTAGTTAGTCGGCGAGATAGCGTCGCCGAAGCTGGCATTGGCGATGCGGCCAAATGCGTCAGTGCGGCCCGGGCCTTCTTCGGTGGGGTAGAGGCCACGGTGCGTGTCGTTCCAGGCAACTTTAAGGAACTGGTTCAGCGACTGCTTGAAGTCCTGACGCAGTTGTTGCTTGTTGTGATCGTCATAGTCGTGGCCGAGCACGTTGTGGGCGAAGCGATCGAACTTCCAAGGCAGGTAATAGGTGGCGGCGAGGCTGGCCACCAGCGCCTGGCCGAAGCTGCCTCCGCGCAAGGTCGGTACGCTGGACGGCAGCACATGCTGGGCCGAACCGCCGTCGATGCGCAGCGCCTGGTTTTTGAAGTGCAGCTCGCCGGTGTGGCAGGCGGCGCAGGTGATGTCCAGGTACTGCACCTGGCTGCCGGCGTTCTGGTGCCGGGCGAAACCCACCGGCAGGTTGCCGGGGTTTTGTGCGCTGGGCACCTGCTTGGGATCGACCAGAAAGCCGAAGCGTGCGAGGTAGTCGGGTGTGGCAAAACGCCGGTCCGAAAAGGGCAGTTCGAGGGCGGTGAACCAGTCGTAATGCAGGCCTTTTACCTGGGTGCCCTGGGGCGTGAAGTAGTAGGTCTGGCGATCGGCTTCGCTCCATTGTTCCTGATAGTGCACCTGCTCCACGGGCACGTAGTCCGGCAGCTTGGGGTTGAGGGTGTAATAGAGGACCACGCCCAGCAGCAAACCCAGGGCGAGCAATATCAGAAGTAAAACACGGGAAAAAATGCGCAAGATGGCTATCCTTGTCTCGGCCTTGTCGAGTTGTAGCGTTCTTATGCCATTGCGTCACAGGTGCGGCAAGTGGCCAGCAGCCTGGTTGCGAATGGTCCCGCGATCCTTCGCGGGCCTCCATAATGAATGAAAATGCTTTTAAACACGTGAACTTATCAGAAGTTTCCTGCTCACATGCCGGTAGCCATTGGTCGTGGCCGCCTGATAAGCTCGCGACTTTACTCGAATGCCCTTTTGGCGCACGAACAAGGAAATAGCATGAAACAGCATCGGTTGGCGGCGGCGGTGGCCCTGGTTAGCCTGGTACTTGCGGGTTGTGATTCGCAGACCAGCGTAGAGCTGAAAACCCCGGCGCAGAAAGCTTCCTACGGCATCGGCCTGAACATGGGCAAAAGCCTTGCTCAAGAAGGCATGGATGACCTGGACTCCAAAGCGGTAGCCCAAGGCATCGAAGATGCCGTCGGCAAGAAAGAACAGAAGCTGAAGGACGACGAACTGGTTGAAGCGTTTGCCGCACTGCAAAAGCGTGCTGAAGAACGCATGACCAAAATGAGCGAAGAGTCGGCAGCCGCCGGCAAGAAATTCCTCGAAGACAACGCCAAGAAAGACGGCGTAGTCACTACCGCTTCCGGTCTGCAATACAAGATCGTGAAGAAGGCCGACGGCGCTCAGCCTAAGCCGACCGACGTAGTGACTGTTCACTACACCGGCAAGCTCACCAACGGCACCACCTTTGACAGCTCCGTAGATCGCGGCAGCCCGATTGACCTGCCGGTCAGCGGCGTGATCCCGGGTTGGGTCGAAGGCCTGCAACTGATGCACGTGGGCGAGAAGGTCGAGTTGTACATCCCGTCCGACCTGGCCTACGGCGCACAGAGCCCGAGCCCGGCGATTCCAGCCAACTCCGTGCTGGTATTCGACCTGGAACTGCTGGCCATCAAGGACCCAGCCAAGGCTGAAGCCCCTGACGCACCTGCGGCGCCAGCTGCCAAGAAGTAATCGGCACCTGAACACACAACGCCCCGTTTTTACGGGGCGTTGTTGTTTCTGGCGTTCGCATGATTGTTCCCACGCTCTGCGTGGGAACACATCCGGTGACGCTCTGCGTCACATGTGCCTTGGGGCGGCATTCCCACCCAGAGCGTGGTAAGGATCGCAAATCCGACCGAACCCCTGGAAACTGTCACAGTCTGATATAAGACTCGAGCACGGGTAGCCGCACATCAATGCCAAGTCAATGAATTCTTGGGTTTTTTTTATGTGCGCAAAAAACGCCCGATCTGACTGCAAGCCTTGTAAATCGCGGCTTTCAGCCGATAAAACAGGCTCTGTTCACAAGGTTATCCACAATTTGTGTGGATAACCTTTTATGTCGCCTGGAACTGGAGTGACCGATGAAACCACCCTTCAATTTCACCCGTTTCCTGCCCATGGCCGCACGCTTGCTTGGTCGTGGCCGGTTGCCGACCCTGCTGTTCGCCGTGGCCGCCAAAGGCTCAAGCCAGGGCAATCGGCTGGGTAAACTCAAGGATGATCTCAAATTGCTCCAGGCCTTGTGCCTGGCTTACTGGCGCGGTGAGTATCGCGCCATAAGCCCCAAGGCGCTGATCTCGGTAGTGGCGGGGCTGATGTACTTCCTCAGCCCGATTGACGCGATCCCGGACTTTATCCCGGTGTTCGGCATGCTCGATGACATTGCCGTGCTGGCATGGGTCATGAAGACCCTGGACGGCGAACTGAGCGCGTTTCGCGCCTGGCGCGACGCCCAGCGCCCGGAAAAACTCGCGGTGGTTGAGCGGCTGCCTGCGACGCCTGCGCTGTTGGCCCAGGAAAACCTGCAAAAAAACTGAACACGCTTATATCCCCCTGCGACCTTTGTGGCTGTTAGGATTACACTTCTAAGGAAAGAACTTACTTAGTAAGTGTTGTTATCCTACGGGGCAGTCATGGATATTCAGATAATTTCACGCGATGGCGCACCCGAGTATGCGGTGCTGCCATGGGACCAGTACCAGGCGCTACTAAAAGCAGCCGGTCAGCAACAGCCTGTCGCCACTCCTTCTTCTACCGCTCAGGTCGCGCCCGATCAGGCTTTACGCCCGCTCGCGGACCTGCGCGGCCTGCGTGAGGCCAAGGGCTTGGCCATTGAAAGCCTGGCCCGCACCGTGGGCATCAGCCCTTCGTACCTCGGATTGATTGAAAGTGGTGAACGCCAGCCGGATGCCGCCATCCGCCGCAGCCTGGCCTGGGAATTGGGCGTTGCAGGTTGGAGGGATGAATCTTGAGTCTACGAATCAGTCGTCAACACTGGGATGGGTTACTCAACGAACTGGACCAGGCGCGCCGCCAGCGCCATTTGCTCACCTACCGCGCGCTGCTGGAGCGCCTGCAATTTCCCACGCCGGCAATGCAAACCCTGGCCGCTGCCCTTGAGCACCTGGCCGCGTTGGACGCCAAGGCCGAGCAGCCGTTGCGCAGCTCCCTGGTGATCAGCCAGGGCGCCAGCCGCTTGCCGCGTACCGGTTTCTTTGAGTGTGTGGAGCGCCTGGGGCGTTTCAGCGGGCCGTCCGATGGTGTGGCTGCTGCGTCCTGGCATGCTTCGGAGGTGGTGCGGGTGTTCGAGTACGAGTACCCGGAGTCCGCCGAGGCCTAAGCGGGCAGGTTGTCCATGCTGTCGATCACATGGATGCTGTAGCCGGCGATGTCTTTGGCGTGGTGCTTGGCTTGCGAGGCCAGCTCCGCTAACTGGCTGGCATCCAGTTGTGCACAGGCCTGTGGATATAAATGCACCACGCCGATCGACAACGACAGCAAAGCGAATTCCTGACGCACGCCCTGACGGTTCAATGCCACGAAGCAACCGGCGTCCAAGTGCTCGGCACGATAGAAGCGTCGGCATTGGGTGTGGAAGTCATCCAGTAACTGGTTGAGCCGCTTGCGCCAATCCTGCGGGCCGAGCACCAGCAAAAAATCATCACCGCCGATATGCCCGACAAAATCGCGGCTAGGGTCAACCCGATCGTTCAGGCACTGCGCCAGGCACAACAACACCTCATCCCCACGCCCGTAGCCGTAGATATCGTTGAACGGCTTGAAGCTGTCGATATCCACGTAGCAGATCACCGACTCGCGCTGTTGCTGCAGCAACCGCGTCAGGCATTGCTGGATCGGCACATTGCCCGGCAGCAGCGTCAGTGGGTTGGCATAGCGTGCCTGCTGGATCTTCAGCTCAGTGATCAACTTGAGCACATCGATCACCCTACCCAGGCCCAGGTAGTCACCGTTGAGGGTGATGATGAAGTCTTCCTCGATCCGTTGCCGCGCGCGGCTGGTGAGCAGGCGGCTGACCTGTTGCAGGGACTGGCTCAACTCCACCGCCAGGAAGTCATCGCTCATCAAGCGGCTGATGGGTTTGCGCGCGAACAGGTCGGTGGCGAACGGTTTGAGCAGCGCATCCGACAACGAATGCCGGTGCACGATGCCGACCGGGTGACCGCGCCCATCCAGCACGGCCAGCGAGTTGAGGTTGGCCTGACGGCGGAAGGATTCGAGCACCTGGGCGGTGGCGGTGTCCTGATCCACCGCCGGTTGCTCGTTGAGCAAGGCGCTGAGGTCGCTGCCTTCTTCGTTGAGGGTGATGTTGGTGTGGTCCTGCTTGGGCAACATCAGCCGCGCTTCCTGGGGCGGTTGTTCCTGGGGGCGGCAAAGCAGGTAGCCCTGGACCAGGTCAACGCCCATTTCCGTCAACACCGCCAACTCCTCCGGCAGCTCGATACCTTCGGCAATCACCTGGGCGCGGGATGCCTTGGCGATTTGCAGGATGGAGCCGACGAACTCGCGCTTGAGCGCATCCTGATGGATACCGTCGATAAAGTGCCGGTCGATTTTCACGTAGTCCGGGCGTAGCTCAGACCATAAACGCAGGCTGGAATACCCGGCGCCCAAGTCATCCAGAGCGATGGCAAAACCCATGTCGCGGTAATGATGCAGCGCGGTTTGCAGCAGGTCGAAGTCGTCGGTGGGCGTTTGCTCGGTGAGTTCGATCACCACCTGGCTCGGCGGGATGCCGAAGTCGCGCAACAACTGCAAGGTGCGGCCCGGTTGATGCGCCGTCTCCATCAAGGACTCCGGCGAGATGTTCAGGAACAGCTTGCCCGGCAACTTTTGCTCGCTGAAGCGTCGGCAGGCACTTTCGCGGCAGGCCATTTCCAGTTCGCTGAGGCGCCCGGCATGGCTGGCCACGCTGAACAGGGCGACGGGGGAGTGCAAGGGGCTATTGGAAGGGCCACGGCTGAGCGCTTCGTAGCCGAGGATTCGTCGCTCGGACAGGCAAATGATCGGTTGGAACAGGCTGTGTAAACTGCCTTGAGCCAGGATTGAGCCCAATGCATTCAGCTGTTCGGTCATGGTCATGGCGATCTCGATCGAAAAAAAAGGACCGCAGGCTTAACGCCTGCGGTCCCTTTATTTCACGACAGAATGATGTCTATATGATGACACTCCGTGGAGCGCTCACATTAAATTGCCATCATTTACTGCTTGGCCACCTGCTTGCTGATTTTCAGGTAGTCCAGCAGAACCCGGCCTGTCTCGGACAGATAGGCGTCGTCTTCCGGCTTGGTTTTTTCCGGCTCGGCCGGCAGCGCATCTTCATCTTCTTTCTTCAGCTCTTTGAGCGGGTCTTCGCCTTTGGCCTTGCGGCGAGCGTTTTCCAGTACAAGCTGCTGATTTTCGATGCTGGTGTGCTGCGCACGACGATCAACTTCGTTGAGGCTGACGGTTTTTTCTTCCATCAGCTTCTTGGCCAGGGCCAGTTTGTCGCGGATAAACACGAACTCGGCATCCTTGGCGGAGCGCGTCTCGTGGTCAGCCTTCAACTGCGTCAGGTACGGCTTGAACGGGTCCGAAGCCGGCTTGATCGCAGGGCGGATGGTGTCCCATGGCATCGCCTCAGGCAGCGCGCTTTCGCCGATTTCCTTGGTGTCGATGATCGACGGGAAGTCCACATCCGGCAATACGCCCTGGTGCTGGGTGCTCTGCCCGGAAACCCGGTAGAACTTGGCAATGGTCAGCTTCAGTTCGCCATGGTTCAGCGGCTGAATGGTCTGCACGGTGCCTTTACCGAAGGTCTGGCCGCCAACGATCAACGCGCGGTGGTAGTCCTGCATGGCGCCGGCGAAAATCTCCGAAGCCGAGGCCGAGAGGCGGTTGACCAGCAGCGCCATCGGGCCTTTGTAGAACGCGCCCGGGTTCTCGTCTTCGAGCACGTCGACACGGCCGTCCGCGTTGCGGACCAACACGGTTGGGCCTTTGTCGATAAACAGGCTGGTCAGCTCGGTGGCTTCCTGCAGGGAACCGCCGCCGTTGTTGCGCAGGTCAATGACCACGCCGTCGACTTTCTCTTTCTGCAGTTCTGTCAGGATTTTCTTCACGTCACGGGTGGTGGACTTATAGTCCGGGTCACCGGCGCGGAACGCTTTGAAGTCCAGGTAGAACGCAGGAATCACCACCACGCCCAGTTTGTAGTCCTTGCCATCCTGCTTGAGGTTGAGGACTTGTTTCTGAACGGCCTGGTCTTCGAGTTTCACCGCTTCACGGGTGATGGACACGATCTTGCTGGTCTGGTCGTTCGGCGCATTGGTGTGTGGAATCACTTCCAGGCGCACCACGCTGCCTTTCGGCCCACGGATCAGCTTGACCACTTCGTCCAGGCGCCAGCCGACCACGTCGACCATCTCTTTGTCACCCTGGGCGACGCCGATGATCTTGTCGGCCGGTGCGACCTGCTTGGTCTTGTCGGCCGGACCTGCCGGCACCAGACGCACGATCTTGACCTGGTCATTGTCGCTCTGCAGGACGGCACCGATGCCTTCCAGCGACAGACTCATGTTGATATCAAAGTTCTCGGCGTTATCAGGCGACAGATAATTGGTGTGCGGGTCGTAGGACATCGCGAAGGTGTTGATGTAGGCCTGGAAGATATCTTCGGCGCGGGTCTGATCCAGACGTGCCAACTGATTCTTGTAGCGCTTGGTCAACAGCTCTTGAATGGCCTTGGGCTCTTTGCCAGCGATCTTCAGGCGCAGCACTTCGTCCTTGACGCGTTTGCGCCACAGGTCGTCGAGGGCGGCGGTACTGGTCAGCCAAGGCGCGTCCTTGCGATCCACCAGAAGGGTTTCCTTCTGAGTGAAGTCGAGTTTGTCGACGCCTTTGTTCAGCTCACCCAAGGCGAAGTCCAGACGCGCTTTGACGCGATCCAGGTAGCGCTTGTAGATGGTGAACGCAGGCTGCAGGTCGCCGCTCTTGAGGAAGTCGTCGAACTGGGTCTTCCACTTGTCGAACTCAGCGATATCGCTGGCCATGAAGTAGCTGCGCGACGGGTCCAGCAGCTTGAGGTAGCTGTCGTAGATGATCACCGAGCGCGCGTCGTCCAGCGGCGGCTTGCTGTAGTGATGGCGCTTGAGCAACTCGACGACGTTAAGGCTGGCAATCACCTCATCGCGATCAGGCTGAAGATTGTCCCAGCTATTGGCTGCGAACGTATTGGTCGACATCGACGCAAAGCCGAGACCAATGAAAAAAGCGAGGGCGGTACTGGGGAACAAATGCTTCATGCTGATTCGACGCGGGGGCAATTGATAACGCATATTAGGCCGTCTTTGAGGGAGCCGGTTCCATATGATCCGGTCGCATAATGCAAAAAGCCCGGCGCTACAGCTACGGGCTCAGTCCAGACTCACTATGGAGGCACTGTGAAAGCATTGCAAGGCGTTGAAGGTCATGTGGAGTGGATGGAAGAACCCAGTCCTACTTGCGATGTAGGCCAAGTTCGCATTCGGGTGGCGGCAGCGGGCCTTAATCGCGCCGATTTATTACAACGTGCGGGGCTCTATCCGCCACCTCCTGGCGCCAGCCAAGTGCTGGGCCTTGAGTGTTCCGGGGTGATCAGCGAGGTAGGCGCGGGTTCTTCCTGGCAAGTCGGCGACCGCGTCTGTGCGCTGCTGGCCGGGGGCGGCATGGCCGAAGAAGTGGTGGTGGATGCCCGCCATGTGCTGCCGGTACCGGAAGGTTTGACGTTGACCGAAGCGGCGGCGTTGCCCGAGGTGTACAGCACTGCGTGGCTGAATCTGTTCCAGTTGGCGGGCCTCAAGCCCGGCGAAAAAGTCTTGCTGCATGCCGGCGCCAGCGGCGTGGGTTCGGCAGCGATCCAGTTGTGCAAGGCGTTTGGCAGCCCGTGCTGGGTCAGCGTCGGCTCGGCAGAACGCCTGGCTTACTGCGAAGCACTCGGCGCCCAGGGCGGCGTGGTGCGTACCGACGGCATTGAAGGGCTGCGCGATTTCGGGCCGTTCGACGTGATCCTCGACCCGGTCGGCGGCAGTTATGCGGCGATGGATCTGAAGCTGTTGGCCCTCGATGGGCGTTGGGTATTGATCGGCTTGATGGGCGGCCGTGATGCGCAACTGGACCTGGCGCAGGTGCTGGGCAAGCGCATCCAGCTGCTGGGCTCGACCCTGCGCAGCCGCAGCGATCAGTTCAAGGCAGACCTGTTCAGCGACTTGAGCCAGCATGTGTGGCCGCTGTTTGTTGAAGGGCGCTTGAGCCCGCAACTGGCCAGGACGTTTGCGATCAAGGATGCCGAGGCAGCATTTGCGGAGCTGGCGACTAACCAGATTTCCGGCAAGTTGGTGTTGGTGATAGACGAGACCCTGGTCTGATCTCAAGTTGAAATACAGCCACTGTGGGAGCTGGCTTGCCTGCGATAGCGGTGCATCAATGAAGAATGTTTCATCTGATACACCGCTATCGCAGGCAAGCCAGCTCCCACCGTTGATTGGGTTTCAATTCAAACTGTCAGACCCAATGATGAACCGGCCAGCCAGCCTTTTCAGCATGCTCACGCAAAACCGGATCCGGGTTCACCACCTGCGGATGATCCACCTTCAGCAACAGCGGCAAATCATTGCGCGAATCCGAGTAGAAATACGCGCCCTCCAGGCTTTCACCTTCCTGCTTCAACCATTCCAGCAAC
The DNA here is from genome assembly GCF_021605825.1 of Pseudomonas sp. PA-6-3C. Lineage (NCBI taxonomy): Bacteria > Pseudomonadati > Pseudomonadota > Gammaproteobacteria > Pseudomonadales > Pseudomonadaceae > Pseudomonas > Pseudomonas sp. PA-6-3C. The sequence continues at coordinate 36,724 of NZ_WKDV01000027.1, read as the reverse complement.
CGCGTGATCTTGCCTTCACGGTAAGTCAGCACACCCACGGTCTTGCCGCTGTACACACCGTGGCTGAGGTCCAGGTCAATGCCCAGCACTTCATCAATCCCGATACGTGCCGCAATCGGCGTGACCAGGTGCGTGCCCGAGGCAGAGATCACCAGGATCCGGTCACCCTTCGCGCGGTGGCGGGCGATGGTCTTGGTGGCGTCGCTGTAGATCAGCGGCTCGATGATGTCCTCCACCCATGGTTCGACCAGATGCGCGATCTCTTCCGGCGTGCGCCCGATCATCGGCTCCAGGCTGAAGTCCATGAAGTCTTCCATGGCCAGCTCGCCGCGGCTGTAGGCGGCCATGAGTTCGTCGTTCTGGCGCATGAACGACTCTGGGTCGACCCAGCCCAGGCGGCCCATCTGTTCGCTCCACAAGGTGGCGCAGTCGCCGTGGATCAGGGTGTCGTCCAGATCAAAAATTACCAATGCCATCTGTCACGCTCTCTCAAATCAATCGTTGCGTCAGGCTACTTCACACAACGCACTGGGGTCGATGGAAAGTGCCAGGCGCTGACCATCCGGGTGCAGATCGTCGGCCGAGCGGTTGAGCACGTCCACCACCAATTCCACGCCACGCGCTTCGATGCGATAGCGGATCACGTTGCCCAACAAACTGTGGCTGCGTACCAGCGCGTCGAGTTCGCCGCTGCGACTCAGTTCGATGGCTTCCGGGCGAATCGCGATGCGCCCGCTGATAGGCCGTTGCAGCAACTGGCTGGCCTTGTCGGCGTCAAGCAGGTTGTAGTTGCCGATAAAGCCGGCGGCAAATACATCCACGGGCGCAGTGTAAAGGGTCTCGGCATCACCGCTTTGTACGATTTTGCCCTGGTTCATGAGGAAAATGCGGTCTGACATGGTCAGCGCTTCTTCCTGGTCATGGGTCACGAAAATCGTGGTCAGGCCCAGTTCGCGCTGGATCTGGCGGATCTGCTCGCGCAGGTGCTTGCGAATCCGTGCATCCAGCGCCGACAGCGGCTCATCCAGCAACAGCAGGCGCGGACGCGTCACCAGCGAGCGGGCGAGGGCCACACGCTGGCACTGGCCGCCGGACATCTGGTGCGGGTAGCGGCCGGCGAGTTCTTTGAGCTCCACCAGTTGCAGCACTTCCTGCACGCGCTTGTGGCTGTCGTCGGCGTTGACCTTTTGCATGCGCAGGCCGAAGGCGACGTTCTGTTCCACGGTCATGTTGGGGAACAGGGCGTAGCTCTGGAACACCATGCCGATGTGCCGTTTCTGCGGGCTCAAGGGCACGATGTCCTGGCCATCCAGCAGGATCTTGCCGCTGTCCACCGAGGTCAGCCCGGCGATGCAGCGCAGCAGGGTCGACTTGCCGCAACCCGACGGGCCGAGCAGGGTGACGAATTCACCCTTGGCGATTTCGCAGTTGATGTCACTGAATACCGGCGTGCCGGCGTAGCCTTTTTGCAGGTGTTGGACGCTGACGAAGCTCATTGGCTTTTGTCCTTGTTCAAGATATTGGCGGCCCAGGTCAGCACCAGCACAAAGAAGAAATAGGAAATGACGATGGCACTGGTGAAGTGGCCGCTCGTGTTGCGCATGTTGTTCAGGTACACCTGCAGGGTCTCGTAGCGAGTGCCCACGAGGATGTTGGCGAACACGAACTCACCGAACAGGAACGAGAACGACAGCAACAGCGCCACCATCAGACCTTTGCGCAGGTTCGGCAGCACGACAAAAATTGCGGCCTGCCAGGTGCTGGCGCCCAGCAGCTGCGAGGCGTCCATCAGGTCACGCAGGTTGATCGCTTGCAGGTTGTTGGTGATCGCGCGGTACATGAACGGCAAGGCCACGGTGAAGTAGCAGCCGATCAGGATCCACGGCGTGCCCACCATCGCAAATGGCCCGGAGCCGTAGAGTTGCAACAAGCCCACCGATGACACCACCGGCGGCACCGCGAAGGGCAGCAGGATCAGGATGTTCATCAGCGCGTCGAGCTTGGGAAAGTGGTAATGCACCACGAACAGCAGCGGCAGAATCAGCACCACCGACAGGATCAGCGCACCCACGCACACCAGCAATGACTGACCGAAGGCGGCCAGAAAGCGCGGGTCACTCCACAGCTGCACGTACCACTTCAGGGTAAAACCGGCGGGCAGGATGGTGGCAGACCAACTGCTGGCAATGGAGTAGACAAAGGTGCCCACCAGCGGCAATACCAGGATCGCAAACAACAGGTACACCACTACCCGATGGTAGAGGGAGGCCGAGCCAGCTTCAGCGCGAGACATGGTAGCTCCTCTTGAGCAGCAGTTGATGGACGACAGTGACCACGGTCATCAGTGCCACCAGCACCACGGCAAGGGCGCTGGCCATGTTCGGGTCCAGCGAGATGTCGCCGGAAACCATTGCCGCGATACGAATGGGCAGCACGTTGAAGTTGCCGGTGGTCAGTGCATACACCGTGGCATAGGCACCGAGGGCGTTGGCCAGCAGGATCACGAAAGTGCCAAGCAGCGCCGGAGTGAGCACCGGCAGGCCGATGTGCCGCCAGAACTGCCAGCTGCTGGCGCCGAGCAACGAGGCCGATTCGCGCCAGTCTTCGCGCAAGGCGTCGAAGGCCGGGTAGAGCAGCAGCACACCCAGCGGAATCTGGAAGTAGGTGTACAGAATGATCAGGCCAGTCTTGGAGTACAGGTTGAAGTCCTGAATGATCCCCGCCTGCTTGAGCATGATGGTGATGCTGCCGTTAAAGCCCAGCAAGATGATGAACGCGAAGGCCAGGGGCACGCCGGCAAAGTTGCTGGTCATGTTGGCGAAAGCCGTCACGAAGTTACGCAGTGGCCCATCCACACGGCGCAATGAGTAGCTGCCGAGCACCGAGATGATGATCCCGAACACGCTGGAGTAGAAGCTGATCTCCAGGCTGTACTGGATGGCTTGCAGGTAGAACTTCGAACTGAAGATTTTGGTGAAGTTGGCCAGGCCCCAGCCGAACTCCTCCGACTGCAGGCTGTTGATCATTACCCACAGCAGCGGGGCGATTTCAAACACGATAAAGAACAGCGCAAACGGCACCAGGCACAGGATCGCCAGCCATTTGCCACGGGTTATGGCGTTCACTTCAGCAGCTCCCGGCATACAGGTTTGTCGTGGGGCACGCCGAGCAGTTCGCAGACGGTGCCGCACAGGTCGGTTTGCTTCGGGATGGCGCCTGGGTCAAAGGTGAAGGCCGAGCCCATTACGAACAACGGCACTTCGCGCTCTTCCGGCAGCACACCGTTATGCGAGCGGTCGTTATTCATGCCGTGATCGGCAGTCACCAACACCTGGTAGCCGGCGTCGAGCCAGGTTTGCAGGTAGTCGGCGAGGATGATGTCGGCCGAGCGCGCGCTGTTGCGGTATTGCGCGGTATCCAGGCCATGCTTGTGGCCGGCGTCATCAATGTTCATCGGGTGTACCACCAGGAAATTCGGCGCGTGTTTGCGGCGCAGGCTTTCGGCGTCGGCGAACAGATGGGAATCCGGGTAGTGGTCATTCCAGTAGAAATGCCCGTGCTGGATCGCCAGCGCCTGGTCGTCGGTATGACGATCACGCACGGCATCAAAGGGCGTGCGGTTATACAACTCGCTGACCCAGTGGTAAGCCGCCGCCGCGGTGGTGAGACCCGCATCGGTGGCGTAATGGAAAATGCTGCGCTGGTTGGACAGGCGCGAGACATGGTTGTGGACAATGCCGCTGTCGATCGGGGGCACGCCGGTGAGGATGCATTCATACAACGGCCGGGACAGGGCCGGCAGTTCGCATTCCAGTTTGTAAAGCGCTGCGCGTCCTGCGCCGATATAGGCCTGGAGATGCCCCATGGCATGTCGGGCAACCTCGTAGTTCAGGCCGTCGAGCACCACAAGGATGACGTTGTGCTTCATAGGGGGAGACGCTCCGCGACGATAGGCTTGACTCAATTTCACTTGGGGAACGGGGTCAAAACTGTGGGAGCGGGTTTGTGTGGGAGCTGGCTTGCCTGCGATAGCATCACCTCGGTTCACATCACAAACCGAGTCGTCTGCATCGCAGGCAAGCCAGCTCCCACACAAGCCAGCTCCCACACTGACCGCTTTTACAGCTCTGGGTCTAAATAAGACCCGGGAGCCTTACTGCATATTGATGATGACTTCTTCCTGCCACTTCTGCGGCAGTGCCTTGGAGGTTTTCTCCCAAGCGTCGGCATCTTTGATCGGCGTAACTTTTTTGTACTGCTCGTTCGGCAGCAGCTTGGCCTGTACATCGGCCGGCAAGGTCAGGTGCTCGGCACGGATCGGACGTGCGTTGCCGCGTGCCAGGTTGGTCTGGCCGGCGTCGCTGAAGATGTATTCGCGGGTCAGCTTGGCGGCGTTCGGGTGCTTGGCGTATTTGTTGATGATGGTGGTGTAGCCGGAAATCACCGAGCCGTCCGACGGGATCAGCACCACGTAGTCATCCGGGTTAGCCATCTTGGCTTTGTAGCTCAGGCCGTTGAAGTCCCAGACCACGCCCACTTCGACTTCGCCCTTTTCCATGGTGGCGATGGTCGGGTTGGCCAGCGACAGGCGACCTTGCTTGGCGATCTCGGCAAACATCAGCAGCGCAGGCTGGATGTTTTTCTCGTCGCCACCGTTGGCCAGCGCAGCAGCCAGCACGCCATTGGCGGCTTGGGCGGCGGTGCTCACATCACCAATAGAGACTTTGTATTTACCGGTTTTAAGATCAGCCCAGCTTTTTGGCGCTTCAGAGCCGTGCAGCAGTTTTTTGTTGACGATAAAGGCGATGGTGCCGGTGTAGGCCAGGGCCCAGTTGCCGTCTTTATCTTTGGCCCAATCCGGAACTTGTGCCCAAGTGGTCGGTTTGTACGGCTGTGCCACGCCCTGTTTCACCGCAATCGGGCCGAAGGCGGCGCCGACGTCACCGATATCGGCGCTGGCGTTGTCTTTTTCGGCGGCGAACTTGGCGATTTCCTGGGCCGAGCTCATGTCGGTGTCGATGTGCTTGAGGCCATAGGTCTTGGCCAGGTCGTCCCAGGTGCCTTTCCAGTTGGCCCAGTCATCGGGCATGCCGACGCTGTTGACGGCGCCTTCCGCTTTCGCGGCGGCTTCCAGAGTTTTTAGATCGGTATCAGCAGCCATGGCGGCGGTGCACATGGCAATGGTCGAGCCTAACAGTGATGCCAGGAAAAGCTGTTTCATCCGAAGCTCCTTTGGGCGTTTTCAACGCTGCGTTTTTATCGACGTTTGCGGTGGTGTTGGTCTAGGTCAGCAATACCTGAGCCAATTTAGGCTCGGTGGATGACAGTTTCATGTCGATGTCGTTTTTAAATCGTTTATGTCGCTGACTTCAGACTCAGCGTAGACCATGCCCAAGCGCCCGCAGGCCCTGGACTTGGCCGATGTATTGCAGGGTGTGGAGTGGGGCGGCGGCACGGGCTGTCATCTGTCGGTCATCTGTAATGCCTAGGCTGGCAGGTAACGGCAGACGCCCGAATACAGCGCGGTTTGTGCACCTGAACGGTGCTGGTCTAGTCCAGATAGGTAACGTTGATGCGTGATGAGGCAATCAAGGCGGTGACATCCATCGGCCTGGCACTGCAAGAGCAGATCGGCCACGGGCTGTTGCCACCCGCGAGCAAACTGCCCGCCGAGCGCAAGCTCAGCGAGTTGTTTGGTACCACGCGTATTACGGTGCGGGAAGCCTTGTTACAACTGGAGGCCCAGGGCCAGATCTATCGCGAGGAGCGGCGTGGCTGGTTCGTCTCGCCGCCGCGCCTGGCTTATAACCTGATGCAACGCAGCCATTTTCACGCGATGGTCAGTGAGCAAGGGCGCGTAGCCTCGACCGAAGTGATTTCGGCGCGGCTGCAGCCGGCATCGGCAGCGGTGTGTGCATGGTTGCAGTTGCCGGCGTTGTCGAGTGTGATCCAGATCTGCCGGGGCCGGCGGATCGATGGGCGGTTGGTGCTGTATGTGGAGCATTACCTGAACCCGCAATATTTTCCGGGGATTCTGGCGTGCGACCTTAACCAGTCGATGACCGAGTTGTATGCACGCAAGTACGACCTGCACTACGGCCGCGTGCGTTTCGAGATTGTGCCGACTTCACTGCCGGTGGAGGCTGCTGGCGCATTACGTGTGTCGGTGGGCAGCCCCGGCTTGCGGATCGCCCGGGTCAACTATGACCAGCATGAGCGCTTGATCGACTGCGACCTGGAATTCTGGCGCCATGATGCGATTCACGTGGGTGTGGATGTGGTTTGACCGCCGGACATTCAACGGATGCACCACACACTGAATGTGGGAGCTGGCTTGCCTGCGATAGCATCACCGCGATCTGACAGTGATACCGAGTTGCCCGCATCGCAGGCAAGCCAGCTCCCACATTCAGGGCGTCAGCGCCTTGATCACCTGATCCACATTGCCTTCCAGCTCCGCCACCGGGTCAGCTCCGTCGACATTCAATACCAGCAATTGCGCACCGCCTGCCGTCACCGCCGTTTTAACGGCCTCACTCGGTTGGCGGTGATGCAGCACCACGGCCACGTCGTTGCTTTTCAAGTCGGCACTGAGGGTGTGCAAGGCCTCAGGCGTCCACTGCGCATCCGGCCGGGCATCGGTGCTGAGCACTTCCAGGTTCAAGCTGCTGACCAGATAAGCAAAGTGATCACTCAAGCTGACCACACTCAGGTTGTCCGCCTTGGCCAGTCTTGCTTCGCTGTCGGCGCTGAGCTTGAGCAGGCGCTGTTTGAGCGCCGCGAGGTTGGCGTCGATCCTGGGTTTGGCCGCGGGCGCCAGGCGGCTCAGGTCGGCCGCCATCACATCGGCCATGCGCCCCATATTGTTGCTCGACTGCCACGGCTGGCTGTTCAGGCCATCGGCACCGCCTGGTTGCACAGCAATACCCGGCAAGCCGCCGTCCACCGGGCGCGCGGCGTCCACTTCGACGATACGGATATTGCTGCGCCGCGCCACGGGGTAGAGCGGGTCATCCGCCCACAGCGAGCGCAGGCCGATAGCCGCGTCGGCGTCCTGGGCCAAACTGCCCAAGGCCGGCGCACCCCGGCCGGTGAAGTAGGACACCTGCCGCGAACCGGGCAGGTTGGCCGGTGCTGCGCGCTCAAGCTGTACATCGGTGCCTTTGAGCAGCACCTCGGCCAGGCCGTAGGTGATGGGCAGCGAGGCCAGCACTTTCACCGGTTTGGCGGCGTGAACCGCAGGTTTTGCAGCTTCAGCGGCCATCAACGGCGCAGTGAATAAACAGGCAATGGCCAGGGCCAGCGGATGAAAAACAGAGCGCATTATCCAAGATTCCCTTTGAGGCTGGGCACGATGCCGCGCGCGATGGCGGCAACGGCGAAGGCGATACCGGCCACCAGAATGATCGCGGCACCGGACGGGATGGGCAGGTCGAAGATGATCGGCAGCAGAATGCCGCACAGCGTGCTGAGCGTGGCGATCACCACCGAGACCCAGAAAAACCCCTTGAGCGACTGGCTCAACAGGCGCGCTGCCGCCGCCGGAATCACCAGCAGGGCGCCGACCAAAATGGCGCCGATCACCTTGACCGCCGCCACGGTGATCAAGGTCACCAGGATCACGAACAGGTAATCCAGGGTTTTGACGGCCACGCCACGCACAGCGGCCAATTGCGGGTTGAAGCTGGCCAGCATGATGCGGTTGTACAGCGGCAACGCCAGGGCCATCACCAGTGAGCCGACGACCGCCAACACCAGCAGGTCATTGCCGTTAACCGTCAGCACCGAGCCAAACAGTACGTTTTCCAGAATGTGCACATTGATCTTGCCCGCCAGAATCAACAGCAGGCTCGCACCCAGCGCCAGGGACACCGAGAGGAACACGCCGATCAGGGTGTCTGGCGCCAAGCCGGTGCGGTTGCGCAGGTAATTGAGCAGGATGCCGAACAACAGGCAGTAGCCGAACAGGCTGCCGTAAGGCCCGGTATAGGGTTCGCCGAGCAGAATGCCCACGGCCACGCCGGTCAACGCGGCGTGCCCGACGGCTTCAGAGAAGAACGCAAAGCGCTTGACCACCACCAGTGTACCCAGGCCGCCCAGCACCGGGCCGATCAGCAAGCCGGCGAGCAAGGCGTTGACCACAAACCCATAGGCCAGTGCTTCCGGCAGGTACCCGGATGAAGCCCAGCCCTGGACCATCAAACGAAAGGCTTCATAACTCATTACGCCGCGCTCCGAGGATGGGTGGAAAACAGGGTCAGCAGGCGGTCCGGGGTCAGCGCCTCTTTCGGCGTGGCGTCGAACAGCACGCGACGGTTCAGGCCGGTGACGCGATCGGCCAGGCGGCCCACGGCTTCCAGGTCATGCTCGATCCACAGCACGGTGATCCCGGCCAGGCGCCAGTCATTAAGCAGCCGTTCGAACACCTGGATACCGGCTTCATCGAGTGCCGACATCGGTTCATCCAGTACCAGCAACTGCGGCGTCGGAATCAGGCCTTGGGCCAACAGCACGCGCTGACGCTCACCGCCGGACAACGCGCCCATGCGGCGCTTGCGTTTGTCCTGCATGCCGACCCGTTCCAGTGCTTCGCCAATCGCAGCGGCGTAATGCCGGGACAGGCCCAGAAATGCCGGGCGTCGCTGGCACATGGCGGCCATGAAATCGTCGACGGTCATCGGCAAGCCCCGATCAAACTCCAGCGCCTGGGGCACATAGCCGACCGTGCCTGGCGTGTTCGGCCAGTGCAGGCGCAATTGGCCCTGGTGCGGGGTCTGCCCCAGCAAGGTCTTGATCAGCGAGCTTTTGCCGCCGCCGTTCGGGCCGACCAGGGCGTGGATGCTGCCTGGTTCGACCTCAAAACTCACCGCGTCGAGAATCACTGTGCGGCCCAAGGTCAGGGAGATCGTGTCGAACTCAAGGGTCGGGCCAATGCTGGCGACTTTCAATTGCTGCGCTGCCGTCATGCCCCTGACTCCTGAATCGCCCGTACCACGGTGTTGAGGTTGCCGGTCATTTCCACTTCGTATTTCTCGGGCGTGTATTCGCCGTAGGAAATATGCGACAGCGGGTATAGCTTGACCCCGGATTCACGCTGGATGGTCTCGACGTAGGTAGACGGGAAATCCATCTCCGAGAAGATCACCTTCACATCCAGTGCGCGCAGTTCATCGATGGTCTTTTTCAACTGGCTGGGGCTGGGCTCGATGCCATGGGCGGGCTCGACCACGGCGGTGACTTCCAGGCCAAATTCGCGCAGCAGGTAGTCGTAGGCCGCGTGCACGGTCGCAACGCGCAGGTCCGGGTTCGGCGCGCTGGTCAGTTTTGCCAGCGCATCGGCACGCATCTGGCGCAGGCGCTTGCCGTAGGCGCGGGCGTTTTGGGTGTAAGTCTTGGCGTTGTCCGGGTCGAGCTTGCCCAGTTCGCGGGCGATGTTGTTGACCTGGGCAATCGACGCACTGATCGACAGGAAGGTGTGCGGGTTGACCACCTTGCCCGCACCGCGCGCGGCGTTACCGGTGGCGGCCAGCAGCGGTACGTTGGCGTTGGCTTCGATCACCGGGATGTCCGGGCGCTCGCTGGTGGCGATCATGCGGTCGGCAAAATCATCATGGCCGACGCCATTGAGTACGATCACGTCCAGGGTGCCGATGCGCTTGATGTCTTCGGCGCGCGGTTCGTAGGCGTGGGGGTTGAAACCGGCGGGAATCAGCGGCACCACCTCGGCCTTGTCGCCGACGATATTGGCCACGTAGCTGTAATACGGGTGCAGGGTGATGCCGATGCGCAGGCGCTTGGCCGCTTCGGCATTCGCGAGCGGGGCGAGCATCAGGCTGAACAGGCCAACCAGCAACAGGCGTAACAGGGGCGATGAAATAGACATGGGCACTCGGTCTTCTGGTTCAGTGACGGTGCTGGCGGGTCACGCCGGCATCGAATTGCGTGACCACCTGGCGCCAGCCGGCGGCGATCAGCGCCGCGTCGGTGAGGTCGGCAGGGGCGGCGAGGTTGGCCTGGCGGTTGAGCCACACATCCGGCTCGTCACCTTGCACGCGCATCAGCACCGAGCCGCTGGTGCTTGGCGCTTGGCTCAAACCCAGGTAGGCCACAGGCTCAAGCAGCTGCCAGCGATGGTCGCCACGGCTCACCGAACTGGCGTCCTGGGCAAACGGTGCGAAGCCTTCTTCGGCCAGTTGCGTGGGCGTCGGCAGGGCGTTTTGCTCCTGCTGCAACAGCTGGATTTCATCCAGGGTCACGCGCAGGTCGGCGTAGATGCCTTGCTCGGCAGCGCTCAGGTCACGGCGTGCGTCCAGTTGGTGGCTGGGCACGGCGGCGACCTCCTGGGTTTCACCGTGCAGCGCCACCACCGTGCCAGCCACCGCGAGGATGATCAGGCACAGCAGCAACACGTAAAGGGTTTCATGGCCGGCCCCGGCAGGGCGTACAACCTGTGTGGTGCTCATTGGGGCTGGATATCCGCTTGGTCGATTTCCACCACGTGGCCGGGGCCTGCATCAAACAGCACATAGAACTCGGCGGAGGGCTTTTTGAACGTCAGGGTCGAGTCCTGGCCAAGCTTGCCGGGCAGCAGGATGGTTTCGTCGTAGCCGATCACGTCCAGGGTCACGCCCGGCGCGCCGCTGCCGTCGGAAAAGCCGCCGGTGCACTGGATCTGTTCGCCGGGGATTTCCTTGCATTCGCACATCGGGTTATGGGCCAGGGCGACGCTACTGAAGCCGGCGCAGAGCAATAAAGCGGCGCGAGTCAGGCGCATTAACGTCATGGTTTAACTCCTTGCTTGTTCAGCCAGGCAATGGTGGCAGGCGAGGCCTGGCTCAGCGGAATGGAACCCTGGTGCATGGAGCCGTCCCAGCCTTCCATGGTCACCCACACTTCGGCATCCACGGGTGTGCGTTCCGGCACCGGCAACACCGCACCCATGCGGTACGGCGTGCCGAAGAAAATCACCCCGGCCGCGCGCAGGCTGCGCGGTTTGCCGATACGCAGGTAAGTGGCCTTGACCTGCTCGGCGCAGGTGTCGCACAGGGCGGCGTTGAAAAATTTCATCGGGCCGGCCGGGTCCGGGCGCGGGCCTTCGTTGCGAAACTCTGCGAGGGTCAGGCTCCACGGCCCCACCTGCACTTCGCCGGCCACGCGCTCGCCAATGCCGCTGTCACCGCGAAACAGTGCAGCGTCGGCAAAGTACTTGGGCATGAACCCCAGGGGCACCAGCAACAGCAGGACATTGATGTGGAAGCGCCACTTGAACCAAAAGGCCCGCAGCGGCGAAGGTGGTGTGGTGGTCGCACGTTTGCTCATCAATTGGCCTCCGAGGTTTCAGCCTGCCTGGCCGTGGCGGGGGCCGGCGCGCGTTGCGTCTTGGCCTCGCGCTTGAAGGCGTTGAGGGTGGCCAGCGCGGTGCGTTTGGTCCAGATCAGCAGACCGCTCAACACCATCATGCTCATGATCAGGCCGAAGAATGCCCAGATCAGCTTGACCCACAGGCCGCCAAAGTCGCCGGTGTGCAGCGGTCGCATGGATTCGGTGACGAACTCCAGTGTCGAGCGGTCGGACAGCAGGTGCGACACGGCAATTTCACCGTCGTACGGGTTGAGCTGCGCCGTCTGGAACATCAACGGGTACCAGCCGCGCCCGCCGATCTGCAGGTGGCTATAGGCGTTGCTGGGCAGGAACACAAAACTGGCCTCCAGCCCGGGAATGCGCTGCGTGGCGATCTCGATGGCCCGATCGATCGGGATCATTGGTGCCGGTACGCCCGGTGCCGACACAGGCACCTTCTCCCGGGCAATTACCGGCACGATGGGCTCACTGGAGATGGATATCTGGTTGTCGCCCAGAATTGCCCGGATCAGGAACCAAATGCCGGTGATGGAAATTACCGCGATAAACCAGATCGACCAGATACCGCTCAAACGATGGAAGTCACCCCAGAAGATCCGCGCGCCATGGCGGATTCGCAGGGTCGGGCGCAGAAACCCTTTCCAGAAACGCTTGTACACCACCAGCCCGGTGACCAGGGATGCCAGCAGCGGTATGCCAAGCGCCGACACCAGGTACCAGCCCCAACTGTAGCCATTGGTAAACGGCACCAGCCACCAACCGTGCAAGGCACGGGTAAATTGCTGGAAGTTGAACGCTGGGCTGATGCCCTGGATCACGCCGGTATACGGGTTGACGTAGACCTCCACCGAGCGCCCGTCGGGGTAACTGAGGTCGACACTCAGCGCGAAGTGCGACTCGTCCGGGCGGGTGATCGACTGCACGATTGCCTGGGGTTCGTTGCGCTTGATGGCGCCGATGACCTGGTCGTAACTCAGCCGTTCGGCATCGTCCGACAGCTTGCTGGCGCGGATGTCCGGGTTGGCCAGCCAGACGATTTCCTGGCTGACCACCGCCAGGGTGCCGGTGACGCAGACGATCAGTACAAAAAACCAGATGGGCAACGCCAACCAGCTATGAACCAGAAACCAGAGTTTTGAGCGTGACTTCTTCGACATGTGAATGCGGGTCTTGATCGGAGGAGGGCGAAGGAGGCCCGGAAAAGGCCAGTCGTAGCTTTTGCTGACGCGACGGGCTGTATCTAAGTTAAGACGGATGAGAATGAGAAATCCCTAAGCGGGATATGAAAGAAAATGTTTCAGCGTTGCCGGATTGAACACGAAACATGTTCCAAGCCATCACCCAGGTGCCATTGATGGGGCCGGGGGGCTGCGTAGGATGGGGTCATACCGTTGAGCGAGCGCTTATAAAAGTGAGTCCACAAACATGACTGCCAGAACCCTCTACGACAAACACATCGACTCCCACACGGTGTGCGCCCTGGATGACCAGGGCCATGTGCTGCTGTATATAGACCGCCAGGTGATCAACGAATACACCAGCCCCCAGGCGTTCAGCGGCCTGCGCGAGGCCAAGCGTGGCGTATGGCGCCCCGGCACCGCGCTGGCGGTGGTCGACCACGTAAACCCCACCACGCCCACGCGCATTGCCGCGATGCCTGACGCAGGCGGCGCGCGGCAAGTCTCGTACCTGGCGGAAAACTGCCAGGACTTCGGTATCGAGCTGCTGGACATCCTCGACAAACGCCAAGGCATCGAACACGTGATTGCCCCGGAGCAGGGCTTTATCCTGCCGGGCATGGTGATCGCCGCCGGCGACAGCCACACCACCACCTACGGTGCCCTCGGCGCCTTCGGCTTTGGCATCGGCACCTCGGAAATCGAGCACCTGCTGGCCTCGCAGACCCTGGTGTACAAACGCCTGAAAAGCATGCGCGTGACGGTTGAGGGCACCCTGGGCAACGGCCTGACCTCCAAGGACGTGATCATGGCGCTGATCGGCAAGATCGGCGCGTCCGGGGCCACCGGTTACGCCATCGAGTTTCGCGGCGCCACCATTGATGCGCTGAGTGTTGAAGCGCGCATGACCATCTGCAACATGGCGGTGGAAGCTGGCGCGCGGGGCGCGTTTATGGCACCCGACGAAAAAGTCTTCGCCTACCTCAAAGGCAAGCCGCGTGCGCCCAAGGGCGAGTTGTGGGAACAAGCCCTGGTGCAATGGCGCACGTTGCACACCGACGCCGACGCGGTGTTCGACCAGGAAGTGCAGCTGGACGCCAGCACCCTGGAGCCTATGGTTACCTGGGGCACCAGCCCCGACCAGGCCGCGCCCATCGGCGCCCGCGTGCCGGACCCGCAAGACGTCAGCGACCTGATCCTGCGCCAGGACATGCGCCGCGCCCTCAACTACATGGGCCTGGAAGCCGGCATGCCGCTCAGCGACATTGTGATCAGCCACGCGTTTATCGGCTCTTGCACCAACGCGCGCATCGAAGACCTGCGCGACGCCGCCAGTGTGGTGCGCGGCAGGCAGGTGGCCGAGCATGTGCGGGCGATGATCGTGCCGGGCTCCACCGAGGTACGCGACCAGGCCGAAGCCGAAGGGCTGGCGGCGATCTTTATCGACGCCGGCTTCGAATGGCGCCAGTCGGGCTGCTCGATGTGCCTGGCGATGAACGATGACGTGCTGGCGCCCGGTGATCGCTGCGCGTCCAGCACCAACCGCAACTTCGAAGGCCGCCAGGGCGCCGGGGCGCGCACTCACTTGATGAGCCCGGCGATGGTCGCCGCTGCGGCCATCACCGGCCGCCTCACCGATATCCGTCATTTTGGAGACCGCCCATGAGCCTGCAACCGTTTACCCAGGTCACCGGCCAGGCCGCGCCGATGCTGGCGGCGAATATCGACACTGACGTGATCATGCCCAAGCAATTTCTCAAAGGCATCGACCGCGCCGGCCTCGATCGCGGGCTGTTTTTCGACCTGCGCTTTTTGCCCAATGGCGCACCCAACCCCGAATTCGTATTGAACCAGCCGGCCTGGCTGGGCGCACGTTTCATGGTGGTGGGGCCGAACTTCGGCTGTGGTTCGAGCCGCGAACACGCGGTGTGGGGCTTGAAGCAGATGGGCATTCGCGCGCTGATCGGCAGCAGCTTTGCCGGGATCTTTTATGACAACTGCCAGCGCAACGGGGTGTTGTTGATCACCTTGGACGAGGCGGTGCTGCACACACTCGGGCAGACGGTCAGCCAGCCTGCGCAGGCGCAGATCAGCGTTGACCTTGAGGCGCAACAGATTCGCTTGGCCGATGGCCAGGTGATCTCGTTCCAGATCGACACCTTGCGCAAGACCGCGTTGTTGCTCGGCCTGGATGCGATTGGCAGCACGTTGCAACGCAGTGAGCAGATCAAAACCTTCGAGCGCCAGCATCTGGCGGCCAACCCCTGGCTTGGTTGAAAACCTTAATGGGGTAACTACGTAGTTATATAAGTAGAACAAACGCCCTCCAGTTATTGGGGGGCGTTTTTTTTGGGGGGACTATTTACTTTTCAAATAACGCCGGTTGCACCGCGTAACCTCAGTGATTGCAAGGGCGGTGTAGCGTTAGTAGATGAAGCCCTGAAAAAATACAAGGGTATTTGTTGACACCTTGTAGGTCATCGGCTTAAGTGGATGCTGACTTGGAAAGTCGCACATTATAAGAAAAGGAAGTTGATGCCATGCCCCGTGAATTAGTGGTCATTTATATCTCTCTGGTGCCGGTGATCGAGTGGGTAACTTGATCGACTTCTGCCACCTGTCAATCAGTTGTCGTTGTTGCGGATATTACGGTCTTTTCCAGTGTGAAAAGGCACGTATGCCGATGCCTTAACATTCGTTCAGAACACAGAGAGTTCAAACTCATGTCGATTTTTGATCAAGCGATCCACCGTTCGGTACAGTGGCAGGATTGGCGTTGGCAGCAGAAGAATGCCATCCGCGATGAACCGGCACTGCGGGCTGCCTGCGGTGGCTGGAGCGAGGAAACCAGCGCGCATATCGAACACAACTTGCAAGACCGCAAGCTGCAGATAACCCCTTATTACATTGACTTGATCAAGCGCTCTCTCACCGATGGCGAGGTGATGGACCATCCCCTGTGGCGCCAAGTAGTGCCCTACTGGAGCGAACAGGTCGCTGGCGATTACGACGGCACCTCGGAGAACTGGGAACTTGGCCACGAAATGAAAACGCCGATTTGCCAGCACAAATACGACAACCGCGTGATCCTGCGCATGACCAACACCTGCAACGCCTATTGCCAGTTCTGCTTCGAAGCGCTGCGCACCCTGCAAGTGGGTACCGAGAAGGCCAATGCCAGCGCCGACTCGTTCAAGGACTCGCTCGAGTACATCCGCAACAACCCGGCCATCGAAGAGGTGATTCTCAGCGGCGGTGACCCGTTGATGCTCGCCGACCGCAAGCTCGAAGAGAACCTCGCCGCCCTGCGTGGCATCCGCGACGACCTGCTGATTCGCCTGCACACACGGGCCTTGAGCTTTAACCCGTTTCGGGTGACCGATGAGTTATTGGCCATGCTGGAAAAGTACAAGGTCAATGCGTTTGGCGTGCATGTATGCCACCCGCTGGAACTGAGTGCGGACTTTGCCGTGGCGGTTAAACGTATCCAGAGTGTGGTGCCGATTGTGTTCTCCAACATGCCGCTGTTGCGCGGTGTGAATGACGATGAAGCCACCTTGCATAAACTGTTTATTGACCTATATCGGCTGGGCGTAAAACCGTATTACTTGTACCACTTCATGCCGTTTTCTCCGGGGGCGTCGGAATATAAAGCATCGATCAGCCACGCCATCGCTATTATGGATCGCCTCAAGCGGCGCGTGTCCAATATAGCCATGCCGGAATATGTGCTGCCGCATGCACAGGGCAAGTTTACCGTGCCGCTGCTGGACTTTGAAAAGCCACAAGACTTGCCGCACTTTGAAGTGCGCGATGGGCAACGTCATTACCGCTTCCGTAATTGGGAAGGGCAGTGGTGCAGTTGGCAGGATGCCTGAAGTGACTGACGCATGAGGCGGTATTAATGATGAAACAAGATGCCATTCTTTTTATTGATGTTGATGACAGTGCCTCTGTTCGCTATTGCTACCGCGAGCCGCACTTCGCGGTGGCCCGTGCCCAAGGCCTGGCCTGCTTGACGGCGGGTGTGGCCGGACGCGAGCATCTGCAACGGCTGCGTGACGACAGTGATGCAGTGTTCCTGCTCGACGCGTTGAATGAACAGTCGATTTTGGCGTTGGTGGGGCGGCTGGATGGGCAGTACCAGATCCGCGCAATCTTCTGCCAGGCTGGCCACCCGTCTGCGCAGGGCGAAGTCGGCTGCATCGTGGCGCAGGCCTGTCGGCGGCTGGGCCTGGTGCATAGCGACCCACTTGCCATTGCTGCGTGTAACAACAAGTTCCTGATGCGCCGCGCGCTGAAAAAACTCGGCGTGCGTTCGGTGCCGTTTGCGCTGTGCAACAACGAACAGCAACTGCGCGAAGGTGCCGAGCAAGTCGGTTACCCGCTGATCGCCAAGCCACCCTTTGGTGGCGCGTCGGCATTTATCAAGAAATGCTCTGACTGGGCGCAGTTGCGCAGCCACTACGCGCATTTCCTGGCAGATCATGCCAGCGCAGCCTATGCGGATTTCTACGGCTGCGCCCACACGTTGCCGGAGGACGATGGGCAGCGACGAGAATACCTGCCGGGGCGTAGCCTTTTGCTTGAAGGGTTCATCCCAGGTATTGAAGGCAGTGTGGAGTGTGTGGTGGCGGGCGAGCAGGTTCATGCGCTGCTGATCAATGAAAAACTGATGTTGACCGAGCGCAGTGGCACCGTCCTGGAGAACCTGCTGATTTCGCCGCCGACGTCCTTTACCGACGCCCAGTGTGAGCAGATCCGCCAGTACGCCGTGGAGTGCCTGCGCGCGGTGGGCCTGACCAATGCCGTGGTGCATTTCGAGTTCCGCATGACGGACGCGGGGCCGGTGGTGATCGAAATCAACCCACGCGTCGGCGGGCTGTACGTCAATGCCGCGTTCCGTGACTTGGCAGGCATTGACCCGTACCAGCTGTATCTGTCGCTGCTGCTGGGTGAGCCAGGTGTGAATGCGCAGTTGGACGCCGGCGCACGCCAGGTCGCGCAGGCCTCGCAACACTACTCGATGCTGGCGATCTATCCGGAGCACAGTGGCCACTTCAAGGGTATTGAAGGCCTTGAATGGCTCGCTCAACAGCCGGCGGTGCTGGAATATGCCCAACAGGAGTCCGGTCACTCTATTGATGCCGATATCGAAGAGCATTACTTGCTCAAGTGCTGGGCCAGGGTCGACGATGCTGCCCACGCCCATGCGGTGCATGATGCAATACGGCACAATCTGCGCGTGATTATCGACAATAAGGGTTAGCGATATGGATATCCCACAGATTGGCGCGTACTTGCGCGAGCACCACTATTGTCACCGTCGGGACTTTGGCCAGTTGCTCAAGGTTGAGCCCGGCGAGGAGCAAAGCTTTCGCGCCTACTGGGCGAACCTGGTGCGCGATGAGGCGTTCAAGGCATACACGCATCGCGAACGGCGGATCCTGCGCTATCGTTTATCCCCGACGCGGCAGTTGCAGATCGACCGCAATAGCGCGTTCAAGTCGCCGGTCACCTATGCGGTCAACTATCGCCAGGGCGTCAACCACTTGAGCTACAGCGAGGAGGGCTTTATCGAGCACCCACTGATGCAGAAATTGCTCGCCACCGACCTGGCGGTGCTCGAACCGCACCTTGGCCCGCATGCCTACACCATTGATATCCACCAGTTTCGCGTGCGTGCAGAGGGGCCATCGCCCAGCCCGACTACCTCGGGTATTCATCAGGATGGCCTGGACTGGGTGTTCATGCACTTCATTGGCCAGAGCAACACGGTGCCGGTGGTGTCCGAGGTGTTTACCGGTGAGGCGGAGCATAGCCGCGTGCTGGACCTGGCGATGGAGCAGTTCCTGGAAACCATCGTGATCAACGACCGTGGGCTATATCACCGCGCCGGCGCCGTGCGGGCGCAGGCCGATTCGGCACCGGCCTGGCGCGATGTACTGCTGGTGAGCCTGCGCGGCGTGACGGCTGATGACGTACGGGTAGAAGACGAGGTACAACCGGCATGAGTGACGTTCAGCCATTGGGCCTGTCGACCCGCAACGCACGCTTGATCATCTTTGCGCGGGGCGTGTCGGACTTCGGCGCATTCCTCAACATGGTGGCGCTCTCGACCTACGTTTACTGGCTCAGCCAAAGCGTGGTGTTTGTCAGTGTGTTCCTGGCGTGCCGGGTGACCGGCGGGATTGTCGCCAGCCTGTTCGGCATCCCGTTTTTCCGGCGCTTCCCGGGGCGCAGTACCTTGGCCGGGCTGGACCTGGCCCGCGCGCTGTTACTGGTGCCGCTGCTGGTGCTGATCCCGGCGCATCAACTTAACGTGCTGCCGTTTATCGCGTTCGGCATCGGCCTGTGCAATTCGCTGTTTGCCATTGGCCTGAACAGCCAGTTGCCGACCTGGGTGGCGCTTGAACAGCGGGTGGGCACCAATGCCTGGATCACCTCGGCGGCGGCTACCGGTGCGGTGTTTGGCAGCTTGCTTTCCGGTTTGCTGATCGCCACGGGCGGATTCGAGGCGGTGTTTGCCGTCAACATCGGCACTTACGTGGTGGCGGCTTGCCTGATCCTGCCGTTGCGCGCCTTGTATTCAGTCGCCGTTGCCGCGCATCGTGGGCTTGCGGCCGAATGGCATGAGTTGACCAAAGGCCTGCGCGGTGCACCGGTGTTGGCGGCGATGTTGCTGATCAGCATGCTCGACACCCTCGGCAGCGCGGCACATAACGTCGGCTGGCCGGTGTTGTCGCAATACATTTCGCCGGACACCGCGAAAACCGTCATGGGCTACCTGCTGGCGGTGTGGGCCTGCGGCAAGTTCATCGGTGCGCGCCTGGCCAGTGCGTTGCTCAAGGGCCGTGGCACCCAAGGCATGGAGCGCTGGTTCATGGCGGGTGTGGCGCTGATGTCCAGCGGCTTTATCCTGACCTTCCAGCAAACCGAACTGTGGCTGGCGCTGCTGCTGGTGGTGTGGGCCGGGCTGGGCGATGGCATCTCCGAGGTGGCGCTGGTTTCCCGCGCACAAAGCGAACCCGATAGCTTGCGCCTGCCGCTGTTCAGCTTGTTGACGCTGATCCAGATGGCCGGCTTTGGCGTGGGCATGCTGGTGGTGGGGCCGTTCTACCTGACGTGGACGCCAGCCCAGGTGATCGTGCTGTTCCACGGGTTGCCATTGACGGCCCTGGTGATCATGACGGTATGGCTGGGTGTCAGCGCCACGCGGGGCGTCAGATCGACAACCCCTTGAAGTGCTCCTGCAAAAACTCCACGCAGGCGCGCAATTTACCGGAGTAGGCCAAACGTGTCGGGTACACCGCCCACACGTTGGCACTCTGTGTGTAGGTGTGCAGCACCTGCACCAGCTTGCCCTGTTCCAGCAGCGGTTTTACGTCCCACATCGAGCGCAGTAACACGCCGCGCCCGTCCAACGCCCACTGCAACACGATCTCGCCGTTGTTCGATGACAGCGGCCCGCGTACACGCACGCTTTCGGGCGCGCCGTCACGCTCCAGGTTCCAGATGCCGAACGCATTGTCGCGCTCCTTGAGCACCAGGCAGTCGTGCTGCTCCAGGTCGCTCAACTGTTGCGGCGTGCCTTTGCGTTGCAGGTATTCCGGTGCCGCGCACAGCACGCGGCGATTGCTCACCAGCCGCCTGCCGATGTGCTGGCCGGGGATGTCATCGCCGACGCGAATCTCCAGGTCAAACCCTTCACTGACGATATCCACCACGCGGTCGAACAGGTCCAGGCGGATTTCCAGGTCCGGGTACTGCTCGGCCAACAACGACAGGGCCGGCGCCACATGATTGCGGCCGAAACCGAAGCTGCTGCACAGGTGCAGATGCCCGCGCGGGCTGTCGTGGGCATCGCTGAGTTCATCGGACAGTTGCTGGAAATCTTCGAGGATACGCACAGCCCAGCGTTGTACTCGCTCGCCGTCTTCGGTCAGGGCGATGCGGCGGCTGGTGCGGTGCAGCAGGCGCGTGGCCAGGGTGGTTTCGAGGATCTGAATGCGCTTGCTCACATACGCAGGCGACAGCCCCAGTTCATCGGCGGCGGCTGCGAAGCCGGCCTTGCGGATCACGGTGAGGAACACCCGCAGGTCTTCGGGTAGGGGCACGGTATCTTTCTTATGAGTCATCAGAAACAGACGTGGCGGCATGAGCCGCCAGAATAGCACCGGTGTGGCGAGGGAGCTTGCTGCCGCTGGACCTGGTGGGTGTGCCCAGGATTCTGGGGCTGCTGCGCAGCCCAGCGGGAGCAAGCTCCCTCGCCACAAGGTGATTGTCTTTAAGGCTTACTCGGCGGCGACCTTCGCCTGCGCGGCAGCCCGCGCATGGCGGCCATGCTTGAGGGCGATAGGGGCCATTTTTTCGCGGTCCAGTTCACCCTCCCAGGCGGCTACCACCAATGCCGCCACGGCATTGCCGATGATATTGGTCAGCGAGCGGCATTCAGCCATGAAGCGGTCGACACCCAGAATCAGCACCATCGCTGCCACCGGCACGGTCGGCACCACGGCCAGGCTTGCGGCCAGTGCCACAAAACCTGCACCCACCACCGCACCGGCGCCCTTGGAGGTCAGCATGGCCACCGCCAGCAAGGTCAATTGTTGCTCCAGCGGCAAGTGGATATTGGTGGCCTGCGCCAGGAACAACACCGCCAGGGTCATGTAGATGTTGGTGCCGTCGAGGTTGAAGGTGTAGCCGGTCGGCACCACGATGCCCACCACGCCTTTGGACGCACCCAGGCTTTCGAGTTTCTGGATCAGTTGCGGCAGCGCCGACTCCGACGAACTGGTGCCGAGCACAATCAACAGCTCCGATTTGATATAGCCCATCAGCTTGAAAATGCTGAAGCCGGCGTAGTGCGCGATGCTGCCCAGCACCACGGCCACAAAGAAAAACGCGGTGAGGTAAAACGTACCCACCAGCTTCAGCAGCGGCAGCAATGAACCCACGCCGTATTTGCCGATGGTGAAGGCAATCGCCCCAAACGCGCCGATGGGCGCCACGCGGCTGATGATGCCGACGATGCGAAAGAACACTTCGCTGGCCTGGTTGATCACGCCCACCAATGGCCGGCCTTTTTCCCCGACCATCACCAGGCCGACACCGAACAGTACCGAGACAAACAGGACCGGCAGGATTTCGCCCTTGGAGAACGCATCAAAAAACGTGGTGGGGATCACGTGCAGCAGGAACCCGGTGATGCCTTCGCCATGTTCGGCCTGGCCGACAAAACCGGCGATGGCCGAGCTGTCGAGGGTCTTCACGTCAATGTTGAAACCCACGCCCGGTTGCAGCAGGTGCGCGGCGAGGAGGCCGATCAGCAGGGCGATGGTGGAAACGATCTCGAAGTACAGCAGCGCCTTGCCGCCGACCCGGCCCACCTGTTTCACATCGTGCATGCTGGTGATGCCGGACACCACCGTGCAGAAGATGATCGGGCCGATGATCATCTTGATCAGCTTGATAAACCCGTCGCCCAGCGGCTTGAGGTCGATACCGATTGGCGGCCAGACATGGCCGATCAACACACCCAGCGCGATGGCGATGAGCACCTGGATATACAGGGTTCCCAGCAGTTTTCGGATTGTCATTGTTATTATCTCGGGATGTTTTTTGGGCAAAGCGAACCCGTCGCAGGCCATTGGCAGCCTGCGAGGCGGGTGTTTCAGATCACGGTGTCAGTGCACTCAGCGAAGGAAGGCCAGGACTTCGCCAAGCAATAACTCAGGTGCTTCCTCGGCGATGTAGTGGCCAGCCGGCAGGGCTTTGCCACGCACGTCGGTGGCGACTTTCTGCCATTCCTTGAGCGGCTCGAAGCAGCGGCCGACAGTACCTTCGGCGCCCCACATCACCAGCAACGGCAGGTTCAGATGGTTGCCGGCGTCGATGTCGGCCTGGTCGTGCTCAAGGTCTATACCGGCGGCAGCGCGATAGTCCTCGCAGATACCGCGAGCGGTGCCGGGCAGTTGCAGGCAGCGCAGGTATTCGGCGAAGGCTTCATCGGTGAATGGCTTGAGCCCGGCGCTGCGGCTGCCCATGACGCTGCGCAGGTACAGCTCGGGGTTGCTCTCGATCAGCGCTTCGGGCAACGGCGCCGGGCGGATCAGGAAGAACCAGTGCCAGTAGGCGCGGGCGAAGGCTTCGTCGGTCTGGGCGTACATCGATAAGGTGGGCGCGATATCCAGCAGCACCATGCGCTGCACGGCGGCGGGGTGGTCCAGGGCCAGGCGGTGGGCCACACGAGCGCCACGGTCGTGGGCCAGTACCGAGAAGGTGTCAAAGCCCAGGGCTTGCATCAGCTTGACGCCGTCGCGGGCCATTTCGCGTTTGGAATAGTTGGTGTGGTGGTCGTTGACGGGTGGTTTGCTGCTGTCGCCATAGCCGCGCAGGTCGGCGGCGACCACGGTGAATTGTTCGGCTAACTGTTCGGCGACTTTGTGCCAGATGACGTGGGTTTGCGGGTGCCCGTGCAGCAGGAGCAGACCGGGACCTGTACCGCCTTTGCGGTAACTGATGTCCACGCCGTTGACGTGGCACTGGTCTTTTTGGAATCCGGCGAACATGGAATGACTCCTCTTTGTAAGTGCTTGCATCGTGGAATCACGTGGGGTTCGGGGCAAGGGGGAAAGCGTGGAGGGGTTGTTCATGAAGTGTGTAGGAGCGGGGTACATATCCGTTGCTGCGGTAACGGCTACTTAGGGTTCCGCCCTTACGGCGGGTCACGGGTTTAAACCCGCGTTCGGCCATCGTGGTTAACGGGGCGCCTCAGATCAAAAGCAGAGCACAGCGGCCTGAAAGCCGACCTGAGTGGTTAGGTCAAAAGCGAAAGCGGATCCGCATACACCGAAGATCTGCTTTTCTGTGGGAGCTGGCTTGCCTGCGATGCAGACACCTTGGTGTATCAGGCACACAGAGTTGATGCTATCGCAGGCAAGCCAGCTCCCACATTGGATGTGCAGGGTTATTGAAACTTCAGCCTTGCTTGAACATTTCCGTGGCTCGCTCGCGAATCTGCGCTTCAGTCAGGTCCTCCTTGCGCGTAGCCAAAAACCACAGATGACCAAAGGGGTCTTTCACGCTAGCCGAGCGGTCGCCGTAAAACTGATCTTTTGGCTCAGACACCGAAAGGGCGCCTGCATCAATGGCCTGTTGGTACTGCGCATCCACGTCTCTCACATACAGGTGCAAACCGACGCTGGTGTGTTCGTCAGGGTTGCGCAAGGCCATTTCGGGGCAAGGCGAGCCGAGCATGATCGCCGAGTCACCGATGCGCAGCTCGGCGTGGCCGACCTTGCCATCGGGCATGTCCAGGCGCATGACCTGGGTAGCGCCAAAGGCTTTCTGGTAGAACTCGATAGCCTCGGCGGCGTTATCGATGCCCATATACGGCGTGACGCTGTGATAACCCTCAGGGATTGGCTTAACGCTCATATCGTTCTCCTCAGGTGGGGTTGTGAAGGTCCGGCCTTTTCACTATAGGCCACGCCCGCCGTGGCTTGCAGGTAACCGACGAGGTGTTGGCAACTCGGTTTAACTGACAGGCCGGGTTGTCTGCATCGCAGGCAAGCCAGCGCCCACATTGATTGGGTTTTCAGGTCAGGTTTCGGGGCTGGGCTCAAGTAATTGCGCGCCGGGCCCACATTCCCCCAGCTTGTCATCCTGATTACGCAGGGGACACGCCTCCAGCGATAAACACCCGCAACCAATACAACCACTGAGTTTGTCGCGCAGCAGCATCAGCTTGTTAATGCGTTCATCCAGATCCTCGCGCCACAGCGCCGACAAGCGTTCCCAGTCCTGTGCAGTGGGCGTGCGCCCGTCCGGCAAGGTCTGCAACGCCTCGCCAATCGTTGCCAGTGGAATCCCCAAACGTTGTGCGATCTTGATCACCACCACGCGCCGCAACACATCCCGTGGGTAGCGCCGTTGGTTACCGGCGTTGCGGTTGCTCTTGATCAACCCCTTGGACTCATAAAAGTGCAGCGCCGTAACCGCCACGCCGCTACGTGCGGCGAGTTGGCCGACGGTGAGTTCCTTGGTAAGCATAAAAAACTCCAGATAAGCGCTTGACCTTGACTTAACTAGAGGTTTTACCCTGCGTGGCATCGAATCGCAAGATTCTGCCTACAGAGAGAGGGGAGTGTTCATGCAGGTATCAGAGAAAAATCGCAGCTTCACTCAGTTGATCGAGTTTCAGATCGAGCCCCGGCAGCAATTTGCCCTGGTAGCGGCCTTGTCCACCCAGAGCGAACGCCTGGCCCAGGGCCATGGCGGCTTTATCAATGCCAGTGTTCAAGTCAGCGACGACGGGCGACGGGTGCTCAATTACCTGCAATGGCGCTCGCGTGAGGACGGCGAGGCGGCGTTCAAGTGTTTTGAGCACGGCGAGGAAGACTTCTGGATGCTGATTCGCGCCCACCAGGCCACGGCGGTGACCTTCGGTTCATTCCAGGTGCTGCGCAGTTTCGAACGCAGCCATGACAACGCGTTGCACTGCCGCCTAAATGGATAAATGCAGCATGCGCTCGCCCTGCACATTTTCGCCGGGGCGGCGTTTGTTCACCGCCAACTCGCCGATCTTGATCAGGCGCGTGCGCGTGACGTTGCGGCTCAAACCAAGCAGGTTCGCGGTGTGCACCTGGTTGTAATGGCTGAAACGGTAAGCGGCGCGCAATAGCGCGTCTTCGACCTTTTCATGCAGGGCGCCGGCCTGTTCTTCGAAGAGCTTTTGAAAGGCGCGGGCCAGCAAGGCGTCGGCGCTGTTGTCGGTGCCATGCTGGCTGTCGTCCTGGCGCTCGATGCGCATGTTCGACAGGCGCAGATCATCACGCTCGATCACGCCATTACGGCAGATCAGCAAGGTGTGGTGAATCACGTTTTCCAGCTCGCGGATATTGCCCGGCCAGCTGTAGCTTTTGAGCTTGTGCTCGGCCTCGCGGCTGATGGTGATCGGGCCGTAGCCCAGGCGCTGGCTATAGGCTTCGATAAAATGCCGGGTCAGCGGCAGGATATCGCCGGGGCGCTCGCGCAATGGGCTGAGTTCGAGGCTGACCACATCGAGGCGGTAGTAGAGGTCTTCGCGAAAGTGCCCCGCGTTGATGGCTTTTTCCAGCTGCACGTTGGTGGCCGCCAGCACGCGCACATCAATCGCAATGCTCTTGCGCGAACCCAGGCGCACCACTTCGCGCTCCTGTAGTACGCGCAACAGTTTGACCTGGATCGCCATCGGCAAATCGCCGATCTCATCGAGGAACAAGGTGCCGCCGTCGGCCTCTTCGAACCAGCCGGCCTTGGCGCTGAGGGCGCCGGTAAACGCACCTTTTTCATGCCCGAACAATTCGGCTTCCACCAGGGATTCGGAGAACGCGCCGCAGTTCACCGCCACAAAGGGCCGGTTGCGCCGCGCACTGAGGTTATGAATATGGCGCGCCACCAGCTCTTTGCCGGTGCCGGTCTCGCCGATGATCAGCACACTCGCTTCGCTGGGCGCCACTTGCTGGATATGGTCGAGCAGCGCCTGGGATTTGGGGTCTTCGAAGACCTGGGCCGTAGCGCGAATCGAGGTCGCGAGGGCGGGCGAGGGCGGTAAGGTTAACAACTGCATGGGCACCTCTCTCAGGAGTAGAACGTCGGGATCGGCAGGGACTGGTTCAACGCCCAGTCCCCCAGTTCGTGGAGTTTGTAATCCACCGGGTCGTGCAGGGTTTGCGTGCGCAAGTTGCGCCAGTGGCGATCCAGGCGCAGTGAGGCATGGGTCGAGCGCGCGCCGGTGACTTCAAACAGGCGGCTGCACAGGTCCAGGCCTTGGCGGGTGGCGGCGACTTTGGCGGTGGCGATGGCAATGGCCAGTTCGCCACGTTGCTGTTCGCTTAAGCTGGCACCTTTGGCCCAGGCCTGGTCGAGCAATTCGCCTGCGCGTTCGACCAGCAGGCGCACGCCTTCCAGGGCCACCCAGAATTCGCCGTAGTGGTGCAGCACGTAAGGGTCCTGGCGCACATCGCCCGCCGAGGATTTGTGCCACGCACGGGTTTCGGTGCGGGTGTAGTTGCGCGCTTCTTCAAAGGCGCCTTCGGCAATCCCGAGAAACATATACGTGAACGTCAACTGCGCGATCAGCGGGCGCAGGCAGGCGAAGGGCGTGCTCAACGGGCCGGGATCGAGCAGCAACTCGGACTCTTCGACGCGCACTCGTTCAAAGCTGGCGCTGCCGCTGTCGGTTTGGCGCTGGCCGATGTTGTTCCAGTCGTTGTGCAACGTAATGCCGCTGCGCCCGCTGGGAATCGCGGCGATCAGCAGTTTGCCGCCGGCGCTTTCGTCCACGGCCGAGGCGATGAGCATTTCCGAATCGCTGGCGCCGGAGCAGAAGCTCTTCTTGCCGGAAAATTCTCGCCAGCCGCCGAAATCCTTGACCACCGTGCGCGTGTCCAGCGGGTTGAGGGCGTTGCCCCAGAACCAGTTTTTACGCGCAGTTTGCTCGAACCACGGCTGCCATTGGTCCGGGCGCGCAAACAGGCGCACGGTGGCGAGCATCAGGTGGTGAAAGCCGAAGACATGGGCGATGGAGCTGTCGACCTTGGCGAACTCGCGCACGATGCCCAGTGTTTCACTCCAGCGCGCGCCGAGGCCGCCGTATTGCGTGGGGATGCTCAGGGCCAGCAGGCCGCTTTGGCGCAGCGCGTCCCGTTCGGCCTTGGGCGTGCCGCCGCGCTCATCGCGTTCAACGGCGGTGAGGGCAAATTCGGCGGCCAGCAGCTTGGCGGTCTGCAAGGGTGAAGGCAGGACGCTGTGGGGGTTGGCTGTCACACGGGGTTCCTCAATGTCTGTCTGGCAATCACGTTCAAATGTGGGAGCTGGCTTGCCTGCGATAGCATCGCTGTGGTGCAACTGAAACACCGCGTCGTTTGCATCGCGGGCAAGCCCGGCTCCCACAGGAGAGCAGTGTCCACATAGGGGGGATTTCAGCGCGCTCAGGCTTTGGTGTTCGGCAACACATCATTGGCAATCATTTCGCCAAACGGCCCCGTGAGGTTGGTGATGCCGCGCCCGGCGAGGCTGGCGTAAGGTTCCGGCAACAGCGGGAACACCAGCTCGGCAAAGCGATAGGCTTCTTCCAGGTGCGGGTAGCCGGAGAAGATGAAACTCTCGATGCCAAGGTCGGCGTATTCCTGGATGCGTTCGGCCACCTGCTGCGGGTTGCCCACCAACGCGGTGCCGGCACCGCCGCGTACCAGGCCGACACCGGCCCACAGGTTGGGGGCGATTTCCAGGTTGTCGCGGCGCCCGTCATGCAGCGCCGCCATGCGCCGCTGGCCTTCGGAATCAAAGCGCGAGAAGGATTTTTGCGCCGCGGCGATGGTTTCATCGCTGATGTGTTCGATCAGTTTGGCGGCGGCTTTCCAGGCGTCTTCTTCGGTTTCGCGCACGATTACATGCAGGCGAATGCCGAACTTGACGGTGCGCCCATGACGCGCTGCGCGTTCACGCACGTCGGCAAGTTTTTGCGCAACGGCGGCGGGCGGCTCGCCCCAGGTCAGGTACACGTCGACCTGCTCGGCGGCCAGGTCGTGGGCAGCATCCGACGAACCGCCGAAATACAGCGGCGGATACGGCTTCTGCACCGGCGGGTAAAGCGCTTTGGCGTTCTGCACACGCAGGTGCTTGCCTTCAAAATCCACCGACTCGCCCTGCAACACACGGCGCCAGATCTGCAGGAATTCGTCGGAGACTTCGTAGCGTTCACTGTGGTCGAGGAAGCTGCCGTCGCCACGGTTTTCGTCGGGGTCGCCACCGGTGACCACGTTGATCAGCAATCGGCCGTTGGACAAGCGGTCCAGGGTCGCGGCCATGCGCGCCGATACCGTGGGCGAGATGATCCCCGGGCGAATCGCCACCAGATAACGCAGGCGTTCCGTCAGCGGTACCAGCGCCGAGGCGATTACCCAGGAATCTTCACACGAGCGCCCGGTAGGAATCAGCACGCCGAAGTAACCGAGGCTGTCAGCCGCTTGCGCCACCTGCTTCAGATAATTGAGGGTGACCGGGCGCGCACCTTGGGTGGTGCCGAGGAAATGGCCGTCGCCATGTGTGGGCAGAAACCAGAAAACATCCATGACAAATCCTTAAGCGATTTTCAGCAGCGAAGGGGAGTGCGCGGCAAACAGCGGCGCTGCGCGTTCTGCGGCCAGTTGAATGCGGGCTTTTAATAACTCGCTGGTTATTTGGTAGTCGGTGAAGTCAGCTTCGGTGGCGTACACACCGATCGGCAGGGTCAAGGCCTGGAAGAAGCTGAACAGCGGACGTAACTGGTGATCGAGGACCAGTGCATGGCGCTCGCTGCCGCCGGTGGCCGCGAGCAACACCGGAGTGTTGATCAAGGCGTTGAGGCCTACCAGGTCAAACAGGTGCTTGAGCAGGCCAGGATAGGAGCCGCGATACACCGGCGCGGCGACGATCAGCAGGTCGGCCTGTTCGATGGCCAACAGTTGCGTTTCGACCTCGGTCGGCAGTTCATCGCGTGAGAGTGCGCCGCCCAAGGGTCGGGCAATGTCACCCAACTCGATCAGGGTGGTCTGGATCGGCAGCAACGTGGCCAGTTCGGCCAGCACGGCCTGGGTCAATACCAAGGTGCGCGATGGGCGCCAGGTTCCGCCAGAGAGGGCAACGACATTCAGGGGACGGGACATAGAACAGTTCCTTTTTCAACAGGGGTGGGTAGCAGGTGAAGTGGAGCGTGTTGAGCAAGAGCTGTACCAATGGCTGCAAGCCTTGATTGGCGAGGGCTGCAGACGAACTGTTGAAAAAGGAGCTGTTGCCTGGTTGCGGTTTTGTTGAATGACTGTTGCCTGGGCAACAGTTGCGTGGCGAACAGTGTCGGTTGCGCGCAGGGCCATTTATAGAAGGTTATGGTTATGCCGTAAACGAACGTATTTCCATATTTATAGATCTTAAATGAATATAAGTGGGCCGCTATCAAGCATGCCGGAACGGTTGATAGCGACTATCACGGCGGATGATTTTTCACTGTGCGAGGGCGGGAGTAGCCTGTGTTCATTGACTACAAACCTCCTTCGCAGGGCCTTCACCATGAACCACTTTCTGGCTGTTTCCTTAATAGTTGTCAGCGCTGTCCTTGCCGGATGTGCGACCCATCCTTCGCCTGAGTCGCGTCCTTACACCGCCGAAGAAACCAGGCAATTGGCCCTTGAAGCCTTGAGCCGTCGCGGCCTGTCGTTTGATGAATATCAACAGCAGCGGGCCGCGTTGACCGGGCAGCCACAGAAGCCGTTCGGCTTCGACCACCAGGGCGAAATGAACGCCGAACGCAGTGTGGTGATGCACGGTCGCCCCAGTTGAGCCGGCGCCAAGTGGCAAAAAGCCCGAGGATTCCCTTAAGGAACCTCGGGCTTTTTGTTTGCCATTGGGATACTTCAGCCTGTTAAGCTGAATTTCAGGAGCGTTCCTACGCACATTTACATAAAGTGGTCCTTCTTTTATGGCATCCGACTGGTTAAACCTGACGACCTCTGTCCCGGTCGATGCCCCCCCGAGGCGCTGTCCTGGGGAATACGCTCTGCGAGTCTTAACGTCATGAATAAACGTCCGTTGTATTTCGACTACGCCGCCACCACGCCGGTGGATGAGCGGGTCATTCAAGTGATGGTCGAGTGTCTGGGCTTCAATGCCAACTTCGGCAACCCCGCGTCCAGCTCCCATGCGTTCGGCCAGGCGGCCCGGCACACGGTCGAGCAGGCACGGCGCCAAGTGGCCGAGCTGGTCGGTGCCCAGCCTGAGCAAATCGTCTGGACCTCCGGTGCCACCGAATCCAACAACCTGGCCATCAAAGGCGTGGCCCAGGCGCGAGGTGTGGCAGGTGGACATATCATCACCAGCCAGATCGAACACAAGGCCACATTGGATACCGCGCGGCAGTTGCAGGACGCCGGCGTGGCCGTGACCTACCTGGTGCCGGACGCTGAAGGCTTGATCAGCGCCGAGGCAGTCAGTGAAGCCTTGCGCGAAGACACCTTCCTGGTGTCGCTGATGCTGGTAAACAACGAGTTGGGCACCCTCAATGACATCCCCGCCATTGGTGCGCGCGTACGTGAGCACGGCGCGCTGCTGCATGTGGATGCGGCGCAAGGCGCGGGCAAGGTCGCGATCGACCTGGCTGAATGGCCGGTGGACCTGATGTCGTTTTCTGCGCACAAGCTGTACGGCCCCAAGGGCATTGGCGCGCTGTATGTTGGCCCGCGCGCGCAGCAGAAGGTACTGGCGCAGATTCACGGTGGCGGCCACGAAGGCGGATTGCGCTCCGGTACCCTGGCGACTCACCAGATTGCCGGTATGGGAACTGCCTTCGCCTTGGCGGCGCAGTCCTTTGCTGAAGAAAAAGCCGCTATCGTCGCGTTGCGTCAGCGCCTGCTCAATCAGTTGGACACGATTGCCGGCGTGCGCCTCAATGGCAGCGCCACCCAGCGCATTCCCCATACACTGAGCCTCACGTTCACCGAGGGTGAATTTAATTCCCAGGCCCTGAGCGCAGGTATCGCGTTTTCGGCCACCTCGGCGTGCAATTCGGCGAGTAATGCGCCGTCACACGTGCTTCTGGCTTTGGGCCATGACGCACGCAGCGCCGGTCGAACTATTCGCTTGAGCCTGGGCCGGTTTACCACCGAGCAGGATATCGACGCGGCCGTGCAGTTGATCAAGGCCGCACTGGTCAATGCG
This sequence comes from Pseudomonas sp. PA-6-3C, assembly GCF_021605825.1. NCBI lineage: Bacteria > Pseudomonadati > Pseudomonadota > Gammaproteobacteria > Pseudomonadales > Pseudomonadaceae > Pseudomonas > Pseudomonas sp. PA-6-3C. The sequence continues at coordinate 5,450 of NZ_WKDV01000027.1, read as the reverse complement.
CCGGCGTTCTGGGCGGTCTGATTTTTCAGTCACAACACATAACAATTATGAGTGGTTAGCAGGAGACATGATGAGCACGCAGCCTTTGACCCATGGAACGGTTCCCCAGCGCCTGGCGCATACCCGCGAACTGATGCGCCGCGAGGGCATCCATGCCCTGCTGGTGCCGTCGGCCGACCCGCATCTGTCCGAGTACTTGCCGGGTTACTGGCAGGGGCGGCAATGGCTGTCGGGGTTTTATGGCTCGGTAGGCACGTTGATTGTCACCGCGGATTTTGCCGGCGTGTGGGCCGACAGCCGTTACTGGGAACAGGCGACCAAGGAGCTCAAGGGCAGCGGCATCGAATTGGTGAAGCTGCAACCGGGCCAACCCGGCCCGCTGGAATGGCTGGCCGAGCAAACCCCGGAAGGCGGCGTGGTCGCAGTGGACGGCGCGGTGATGGCCGTGGCCTCGGCACGTACCTTGGGCGACAAGCTGGCCGAGCGCGGCGCTCGCCTGCGTACCGATATCGACCTGTTGAATGAAGTCTGGCAAGACCGCCCGGCCTTGCCGAACCAGCCGATCTACCCACACCTGCCGCCGCAGGCGACGGTCAGCCGTGGCGACAAACTCGCCGCCCTGCGTGCCAGCTTGAAAGAGAAGGGCGCCGATTGGCACTTCATCGCGACCCTGGATGACATCGCCTGGCTGTTCAACCTGCGCGGCGGTGATGTGTCGTTCAACCCGGTGTTTGTGTCCTTTGCCTTGATCAATCAACTGCAGGCCACGCTGTTTGTGGCGCTGAGCAAGGTCGATGCCGAGCTGCGCGCGGTACTGGAGCGGGACGGCGTGACCTTGCGCGACTACAGCGAAGTGACGGATGCGCTGCGTGCAGTTCCGGCGGGTGTCAGCCTGCAAGTTGATCCGGCACGCGTCACCACCGGTTTGCTGGAAAACCTCGATGCCGGCGTGAAGCTGGTCGAGGGCTTGAACCCGACCACGCTGGCCAAGTCGCGCAAAAGCCTGGCGGACGCCGAACATATCCGCCAAGCCATGGAGCAAGACGGCGCGGCGCTGTGTGAATTCTTCGCCTGGCTGGACAGTGCGTTGGGCCGTGAGCGCATCACCGAGCTGACCATCGACGAGCACTTGACCGCCGCGCGTACCCGTCGCCCCGATTATGTGTCGCTGAGTTTCAACACCATCGCAGCGTTCAACGCCAACGGTGCGATGCCGCATTACCACGCCACCGAAGAAGAGCATGCGTTGATCGAAGGCGATGGCCTGTTGCTGATCGACTCCGGCGGCCAGTACCTGGGCGGCACCACGGACATTACGCGGATGGTGCCGATCGGCACGCCGAGTGATGAGCAGAAGCGCGACTGCACGCGCGTGCTCAAGGGCGTGATTGCCCTGTCCAGGGCACATTTCCCCAAGGGCATTCTCTCGCCATTGCTGGATGCCATTGCCCGTGCGCCGATCTGGGCCGAAGGCGTGGACTACGGCCACGGTACAGGTCATGGCGTAGGCTATTTCCTGAATGTGCACGAAGGTCCGCAGGTGATCGCCTACCAGGCCGCCACCGCACCGCAAACCGCAATGCAGCCGGGGATGATTACTTCGATTGAACCAGGTACCTATCGCCCGGGTCGCTGGGGCGTGCGCATCGAGAACCTGGTGTTGAACCGCGAAGCGTGCAAGACCGAGTTCGGTGAGTTCCTCAGGTTTGAAACCCTGACCCTGTGCCCGATCGACACCCGTTGCCTGCAGCCGTCGTTGCTGACGGCGGATGAGCGCGAATGGTTCAACGCTTACCACGCCGAGGTGCGTGAACGCCTGAGCCCGCTGCTCAGTGGTGCAGCCTTGGAATGGCTGCAGGTGCGTACCGCCGCTATCTGATCGGTTGCCGTTCAGGGGCCTTGCCCCTGGCCGGCTGGCGTCGATTGGGGGCCGACACCACCTAATTCGCCGATACGCAACGTGACATGGATCCGCACCGCTTCGACCGGCATACGGTAAACGCCGCTTGCGATTTGCTCGCAAGCGGCGCTCAGGGGCGCCTGGCGATCGAGTTTTAGCGGAGCGCTTCGCGCACAAATTCCAGACGGTCCTGACCGAAGAACAGGTCATTGCCTACAAACATACTGGGTGCACCGAATACCCCGCGCTGAACAGCCTGTTCGGTTTTGTCCTTGAGGGCGGCTTTTACCTTTTCATCGTTGGCCAGGTTCAGGACTTCCTCTGGGTCGAAACCGGCCTCACTCAGCACGGCGGCCACGACGGCGGGGTCGCCCAGATGTCGACCTTCGACCCAAATGGCCCGAAACAGGCAGTCGATGAAGGCCTGGAAGCGCTCGGGCTGGCGCATCTGGATACCCATGACGGCACGCATCAGCACCAGGGTATTGATCGGGAAGTGCGGGTTGAACTTGAGCGTCACGTTGTAGCGTTTGGCGTATCGCGCCAAGTCATCAAACATGTAACGACCTTTGGCCGGCACGCTGATGGGGGAGGCGTTGCCGGTGGCTTTGAACACGCCACCCAGCAGCATGGGTTGATACACCAGTTGCGCACCGGTCTCGGCGCAAAGCGCAGGCAATTGCGTATAGGCCAGGTAAGTGGCCGGGCTGCCGAGGTCGAAAAAAAATTCCAGGGTTTTACTCATCGTCGATTCTCGCTGCTTATTGTTGTTCTTGACCGGGGGCGGCGTGCCTACCAGGGTTCACTCCAGGGGCGCAGGTCCAGTTCGAAGGTCCAGGCGTCGCGTGGTTGGCTATGCAGGTACCAATAGTTGTCGGCGATGTGTTCGGGGTTGAGGATGCCGTCCTGATCTTTCTGCGCGTATTTTTGCGGGAAATTGTCGCGAATAAAATCTGTGTCGATAGCGCCGTCGACCACCACGTGGGCCACATGGATGTTCCTGGGCCCCAATTCCCGCGCCATGCTTTGCGCGAGCGCACGGATACCGTGTTTGGCGCCGGCGAATGCGGCAAACCCTGCACCGCCACGCAGCCCGGCAGTGGCGCCGGTGAACACAATAGTGCCGCGTTCGCGGGTGACCATGCGTTTAGCGACTTCGCGGGCATTCAGGAACCCGGAGAAGCAGGCCATCTCCCAGATTTTGAAATATTTGCGCGCGGTTTCTTCGAGGATGCTGCACGGCACGTTAGCGCCGATATTGAAGACGAAAGCTTCGATGGGGCCAAGCTCGGTTTCTATCTGCTCAACCAGCGCGATCACCTCATCTTCTTTGCGCGCATCACAGGCAAAACCGTGGGCTTCTCCGCCCGCCGCCTGAATGCTCTCGACCAAGGGCTGTAGTTTATCGGCACTGCGACGGGTGACGCAGGCTACATAGCCTTCACGGGCAAAGCGTCGGGCAATGGCGCCACCGGTTGCATCACCGGCACCAACCACCAATACGATTTTTTTGTTGGGTGTCATGGGAACTCCGTTGCTCGAGTGTCGGGCAGGAGTGTAGCCGCAGCAGAGCGAAGGGCGTGTAAAGAGAAAGGAGCAGCCGGAAGAGGACTGCTCGGGCGGTCATTTACAGATGACGATCATACTGCGGCTGGTGTAGCCGGCAGGGTTGATACCGAAAGGATAGTCGCCTGGCTCTTCGGAATTGTCACCGGACTTGGCGATAACCCGGTAGCCCTTGGCGCCGCAGGAGTTGGCTGCACTGGTGTAGCACTGGTCCCAGGAGGAGGACAGGCCGGAACAGTTTATGTGCATGCCTTTTTTGCCCCGTTTCACTTCTGTCTTGGTGGTCGCAGCACAGCCAGCAATGCCCACGACCAGTAACAGTATCAAAATTCGTTTCATTACTATCCTTATAGCCGCGTCGCAAAAAGGCTCGATGCAGGCTTAACTCGCTCTCGATTGTAGCGTTCAGCTGTCCCTGTCGAAATTCTCCATGAAAGACATTCGTTTACGGCTTAAACATGGCCTAAATGAGCGGCAAATGCCAGAGCTGCCTGCGATGAGAATCAATCGGCTGGCACCAACGGTTTGGATTCGTTGCGCATCGTCAGTGTGGCACCGACGGAGGCGAAGATAATGCAGGTGATTGCCAGCCATTGCGCGAGGGACAAGTGCTCCTGCAGGAAGAACAGACCGGAGAGCGCGCCGAATGCGGGCTCAATGCTCATCAAGGTGCCGAAGGTGCGAGCGGGCAGGCGAGTAAGCGCGACCATTTCCAGGGTATAGGGCAAAGCGGTGGACAAGATGGCTACACCGATAGCAACGGGAATCAGCGAGGGCGTCAGCAGTGCGGCGCCGGCATGGACGATGCCGATCGGCGCCACGAACAAAGCGGCGATCATCACGCCGAGGGCGGCGGTTTGCACGCCGTTGTCGTTGCCGGCTTTTTGCCCAAACAGGATATAGAGTGCCCAGCAAACGCCAGCGCCCAGTGCATAAGCGGCGCCGATCAAGTCGATGCCGGTGCTGGTTTCTCCGGTGGGGATCAACAACAGCAGGCCCGCGACCGCGAGACCGATCCATACAAAGTCCACCGCCCTGCGCGAGGCATAGATAGCCACGGCAAGCGGGCCGGTGAATTCCAGCGCTACTGCGATGCCCAGGGGGACTGTACGCAAGGACATATAGAAGAGGAAGTTCATGCCGCCCAATGCCATGCCGTAGACGATGACAGTGCGCAGGGACTTGGCCGTGAGCTTGGCGCGCCATGGACGTAAGAGCAGCAGCATGATCACACTGGCGAAAATCAGCCGCAGAGTAGTAGTGCCCTGTGCGCCGACTATGGGGAACATGCTCTTGGCCAGCGAGGCACCCGACTGGATGGAGGCCATGGCGATCAACAGCAGGCCGACCGGGAACAATGCCGAGGCCAGGCTGCGAGGTGGAGTGGTCATTGGGGCGGGTGTCCGAAGTCGTGGTAAAGAAGCAGAGCGGCTATGATGCTTAACTGGCGGCTTTTGAGCAATATATTGCTCAGCTTTGGTTGCTGTCCTCTTTATATAGAAAGGGATAGGGCTTTTTGGGGTTTTTGATAGAGAATCTAAATTAAGTGTTGACGGCGTTTTATATCTGTCTATAATTCGCCCCACTTCCGGCGCAGTCGAAACGGAAAACTCCTTGGTAAACAATGAGTTACGAATTTTTCGGCAGCGAGTTGCTTCAGTTCATCGAAGCCAAAAGGAAGTTGAAAAAGAGGTGTTGACAGCAGCGTGTAACGCTGTAGAATTCGCCTCCCGCTAACGAGAGATCGTAAGCGCAAGTGGTTGAAGTTGTTGAAGAATTCTTCGAAAGCTTCTGAAAATAATCACTTGACAGCAAATGAGGCTGCTGTAGAATGCGCGCCTCGGTTGAGACGAAAGATCTTAACCAACCGCTCTTTAACAACTGAATCAAGCAATTCGTGTGGGTGCTTGTGGAGTCAGACTGATAGTCAACAAGATTATCAGCATCACAAGTTACTCCGCGAGAAATCAAAGATGTAACCAAC